>NZ_JAYSJZ010000122.1:0-5463 GCF_043726815.1 Lacisediminihabitans sp. | reverse complement strand
GATCGGCAGGATGAGGGCGGCGGATGACGAGGCGATCAGCACCCCGTACAGCGCGCCGTGACCGGTGCCGAACAGAGCGGCTAGGACGATGCCCGCGAGAGCGGCCAGCACCCCGACGAGTACCGCGCCGACGAGTCCGCGACGGAGCGCGCGCCGCACCGTGACATCCCGCACCGGCACGTTCGATCCGACAACGAACATCACCAGGGCGAAGCCGACTTGAGCAAGCACGGTGAAGGTCGGTTCCTTCGAGTCGAGTAGTCGAAGACCGGAGGCCCCGACGAGCAACCCTCCAAGCAACTCCCCCACCACCGCCGGCAGATGCCAGGATTCTCGGCCAGCCAGCAGCGGACCGAGCAGGCCGACGAGCACCACGAGTGCGAGCAGCGAGAAGCCCATGGCGTCAGGCTAGCGCGGCTGGACTCGCGCACGGGCCCATCCAACTCCATCTTGAACTGCGATGGTGACTTCGGCTCCATCACGATGATCGTTCCCCTGGGAGACAGCATCGGCGCGTTCGGCGTCAGATCGGATGGACCTCGGAGCTGTCGCGTTGGAGTATTCGCTAATGGTGCAGGAGCTTGCGTCTCATCACAGGTCGGGTTGGGTAGGTTCGCCCGATCTCGGTGAACCCGGCTCGGTGAAACATGGCCAGCGTTCCGGTGAAGAGGGCGGATGGCGACGGTGCGCCAGCGAGAGCGCGGATGTCTACGGGGTGGCCGTCGAGCACCGACGCGTCGTGCCGCACCGCCCAGGCCGCCGCTGCGTTGAGCAGCTCGGCTCCGATGCCCTTCCCTCGGTGTTCGCGGCGCAGCACGAAGCAAGATACCCACCATGCATTGGGATCGTCGTCAAGGATCCTGGACAGAGCGCGGTTCTCAGTGATTCCCGGAAGCGTCCAGCGCGGTACTACCCGCGTCCAGCCGACGACGTTGTCGTCGAGGTAGGCCAGCAAGCCGATCGGGACTTCGGCGTCCTGCACTTCACGTCGAAGGGCGCTTCGATTGTCCGACTCCCTGTGCCGAAGAAATCGTTGGCACCAGCACGAGTTGGGGTCCTTCTCTCGGGGTCCGAAGACATGCCCCAGTCGTGGCCACTGCTCTGCGGTCGCTGGCACGATGCGCACAGCGGCGGAGGGGTCGGATCCTTCCCCGGCGGCGGCGTCCATGTCTGTCCTCTGCTCTAGGTTTTCCCCTATGACGGTAGACCTCGATGAGCACGGGCGCACACAGCCACCCCTGGACGGTACCGAATGGGAAACCTTGACCGGGTTCCTCGACTACCAGCGAGCCACATTCGCAAGGAAGAGCGCCGACCTCACGGTCACACAACTCTCGCAACGCCTGCCGCCGGTCAACACCGCGAGCAGCATTACTCTCGCCGGACTGATGAAGCACTTGGCTTACGTCGAGGACGACTGGTTCGGACGCTGGCTCCACGACGAGCCACGCCGGGAGCCCTGGGCTTCGGTGGACTGGGCGGCAGAACCGGATTGGGAGTGGACATCTGCCCGAGCGGATACCCCAGAGGCACTCCGCACCCTGTGGCAGGAGTCGATCGCGCGCGCTCGGACCGCCGCGGAAAAGGCCTTTACGGTCGGCGGGCTCGGCTGCAAGACCCGTCGGAGTTGGCCGGACGGCAGATCACCCAGCCTGCGCTGGGTTCTCACCCACATGATCGAGGAATACGCGCGTCACAACGGCCACGCCGATCTTCTCCGTGAATCAATAGACGGCCAAGTCGGTGAATAGTGCGACATCCGGATAGCTTTGCGCCTACAGACGGAGCAGTCCGGTGAATTTAGTCAGCCCGGTGGCATCGTGTCGGTGGCCTCTCAGCAGGTCGGCGCACGATGAAGGAATGCAAGCAAACCGCCGTCTGCTGTTTTGGCTGCGTGTTCCGTACGCCGCGGACATCGCACTGGTAGTGATAGGTGTCGTTCTGTTGCTTACTGGACGTGACGTTGGATGGTCGGTGCTGATCTTTGCCGGGGTGCGAGCGGTCATCGGGACTTTTGCCCTCCTGGTGTTAGCCCCGCGAATTATCGCTCAGAGATCCGGTACTCCGCGGGAGTGATTCGCCTGCGATGAGTGTCCGACTGGGAACCCTGCATCGTCGTCCGTTCGACGTCCCCCCACCGGTAGCGGCAAAACTGGCGCCTGGCGTCGCGTGGCGCGCCATCAACGACGAGTTGTGCTCCCGCGATAATAAGTGGATGAGGATCCTCAGCGTTGCTCTTTCGACCAGCTCGGGAAGGCCTCCTCGGGGAGTGTCGTTCGGGTTCTCATCCATTGTTATTAGGCGAAAGATTCAATGACTGCATCGAACGCCAGACAGACCATGATGACGCCGACCAGCGCGATGCTTGTCTTTATCGCGCCGGCGTTGTTGGTGATCGCTCAATTGGTGAGTGGGAACCCGACTTCGGGCGTGTGGCTTTTCCTCGAGGGAGGTCTTGGCGTCTTGTGCGTGCTCTGGGCGGTGGTGATCCCGTGGTTCGTGACCCGATCGTTTCGGTTGTTGAGAACAGCGTTGGCGAAGGAGATTGAGACAGGTGTTGCTCAGATAGTCGCTTTGCGCTCATCAGATCATCGATACGGCCAATTCGTGGTTCTGGTGACAGACGCCTCCGCCATACGGGTCTACCGGGCCTCGACCTCAGTCGAGGTCGTCGCGTGGTCCGAGGTCGCGTCACTGCATAAAGTCCAAACCGGAATCCTCGGTCGTGAGTCCGTGACGGCGCATGGGCACGAGGGGGAATGCCTCCTGGACTTCATCCCGATGCACAACTCTGGTATCAACCAGTTGGGGGCACGGCGCCTAGAAGATTATGTGGCGCGAATTTTGCGCCTTCGACCACAAAATTCCCTGCCGCATTAATGCACTCTTGCATTGACATAGGTCAAGGCCAGAAGCAACTGCTCTGGTTTTATCGCCCAGCAGGGCAGAGTGATGCGCTGATGATCTTCAACCGATACAGCTGCGCTCACCCGGCAGCATCGAGCGGTGCGCAGTGCTACACCTCTGGCGTACCGCCGTTATGGCGCCTAGTTACAAGGTGGATGACATCCCCTCAATCCCTCGCGTCGGTGGCCCGGGCGCCGCCCTCAGACTTCCGCTTGGTGAGGGCCCGTTGCCGCATGGCAAGGAACAGCGGGAACACGAAGGCGTATGCCGTGAGCCCGGCGAGCACGACATAGATCCAGCCGCCTCGAAGACCGAGTCGGCGTGCTTCCACGATGATCAAAATGCTGCCAGCAATGGCGGCCACCAGCAGGTCCACCGTGAGAGACGAGACAGCCGGACCGCTGTTCACCCAGTCGCCGGCGAAGTTGCGCAGTTGCACGATCGCGAGGGCGTTGAATGTCCAGGTGCCGACAAGCCCGATGAGGGCGAGCACCAGGTACGTGACGGCGAGAGGCGTCCAATGCCGCCTGATCGAGGAGCGGGAGCCGGGTGTCGTGATGCTATCGGGAGGTGTCATGTCCCCATGATGGCGGGTCACCGCCGCATCCGGCGATCTTCACGGCCCGCGCCTAGAATTTGCAGACCGTGACTTCTTCGACATCATTCACTCCGCCAAATCCCGACACCACACGCCCGACCCTCCGCGGCACTTTCGGCATGGTCGCCTCCACCCACTGGATCGCGACGGCGGCCGCCCAAGCGGTGCTCGAACGCGGCGGCAACGCCTTCGATGCCGCCACCGCCGGTGCTTTCGTGTTGCATGTGGTCGAGCCGCATCTAAACGGCCCGGGGGGCGACCTCGTTGGCATCTTTGCCACCGCTGCTGACCCCTCGCGACCGCTCGTGCTCATGGGACAGGGCCCCGCGCCTCACAACGCCACGATCGAGCACTATCGGGCCGAGGGTCTCGACCTGGTGCCAGGCGCTGGGGCGCTCGCCGCCGCAATTCCCGGCGCCGTCGACGCCTGGCTGCTGCTGCTGCGAGACCACGGCAGCTGGGAGCTCGGCGAGGTGTTTGCCTTCGCCCGTGACTACGCCAGGCATGGGCATCCGCTACTCGGCCGGGTGAGCGCGACGATCGCCGCGGTCTCGGATCTCTTCGAGACTCACTGGCCGTCCTCGGCAGCGCTCTGGATGCCGCAGGGCCGAGTGCCCCAAGCCGGCGAGCTGCTGGTGAACACCGCCTATGCCGACACCCTCGACCGCCTCGTGGATGCTGGTCGGCACGCCGACTCCCGCCAGGGGAGGATCGACGCGGCCCGTGCAGAATGGAGCACCGGATTCGTGGCCGAGGCTGCCGCCCGGTTCGTGCGCGAAAAGCATCGTCATTCCTCGGGCACCGACCACGCCGGCGTGATCGACGAGCAGGATTTTGCGGCTTTCCGGGCAAGCTACGAGCCAGCGGTCACGCTCGACTTCCGGGGCGTTACCGTCGCGAAATCCGCAGCCTGGGGCCAGGGTCCCGCCCTGTTACAGTGTCTCGCGGTACTCGACGGATTCGACGACGAGCGGCTCGATCCGTCGACCGCGCTCGGTGCCCACACCATCCTCGAGGCGCAGAAGCTGAGCTTCGCCGACCGGGAGGCCTATTACGGAGACGTGGAGGTTCCGCTCCCCTATCTTCTCTCTGCAAGCTACGCGGAGCAGCGTCGCGTCCTCATCACCGATCGGGCCTCGAGCGAATTCCGGCCTGGGTCAGTGCCAGGGGTTCGGGCCTATCACCCGCCGCTGCGGAACTCGTCTGACCCCACCGGGGCGAACGACGAATTTGTCGGAAGCGGCGAGCCGACGGTCTCCCCCACCGGAGTCACCGCCGGAGACACCTGCCATATCGATGTGGTCGACGCGTGGGGCAACATGATCTCGGTTACACCCTCGGGTGGGTGGCTGCAGTCCTCCCCGACGATCCCCGAGCTCGGGTTCTGCCTTGGCAGTCGACTACAGATGATGTGGCTCGACCCGAGTTCGCCGTCGGCGCTCCTGCCTGGACGGCGTCCACGAACCACCCTCACCCCCACGCTGCTGCTGCGCGACGGCCATCCGATCGCCGCCCTCGGTACACCAGGCGGCGACCAGCAGGACCAGTGGCAGTTGCTATACCTGCTGCGCACCCTGGTCGGCGGCTATTCACCGCAGGAGGCGATCGACGCGCCGGCGTTCCACACGACCTCGTTTCCCGAGTCCTTCTGGCCGCGCACCTGGGAGCCCGGCGGCGCGGTGGTTGAAGGGCGGTTGGGGGCGGATGTCATCGCCGAGCTGCGCACGCGGGGTCATCGCATCACCGTGGCGGGTGACTGGAGCCTCGGGCGGCTCTCCTCGGTGGGCCGGGATGCCAGCACCGGGCTGCTCACCGCCGCGGCGAATCCGCGGGGTGCTCAGGGCTACGCGGCGGGTCGCTGATTCGGCTCATTGATTCGGCACGCTGGTCCGGATTCGGTGACAGTCCTCGGAACGCTGCTGCTTCCAGCCGGTAGGTTTGTCCCATGCGACTTGGCG
>NZ_JAYSJZ010000121.1:0-6575 GCF_043726815.1 Lacisediminihabitans sp. | reverse complement strand
CGGAACTCGGAGATGTTCTCTTCGGTAAGAGTTGGACGCTGTGCAATAAGCACTGGTGATTCCTTTCGGCGAAGTGTCCGCTATTTGACACTTGTGCGTGCGGCGGGTGGCGGGCCCGTCGTTCTATTGAGTTGTGTTCGTGAAACTTGTGCTGGTCGGGTGGGCCGCTCGCGGCCGTATCGAGACCCTGTCACGCGGTGGTGGCAGGTGTCTCGATACGCTCGCTGACGCTCGCTACTCGACCGGAAGAACGGTCTGGCGCTTCGCGCCTAGACCCTTCTGCGCTTGGGCGGGCGGCATCCGTTGTGCGCCTGCGGGGTGACATCGTTGATCGAGCCGACCTCGAGGCCGGCGGCCTGGAGGGAACGGATCGCGGTCTCGCGGCCGGAGCCGAGATGTCGGCGGCCGTGACCTGGCCGGCACCCTGCTTGCGCAGGTAGGCGGTGATCGGCTCGTCGTGCTCGCTCGAGACGACGAGGCCCTTGATGTTCAGGATGATCTCGGTGACGTCTTCCTTCACGCCCGCGACCGTCGAGAACTCGTGCAGCACGCCGTCGATGCGGATGCTCGTGACTGCAGCGCCGGGAATCGAGGACAACAGGGTGCGACGAAGAGAGTTACCGAGGGTGTAACCGAAACCGGGTTCGAGCGGCTCGATGACGAACCGCGAACGGAACTCGGAGATGTTCTCTTCGGTAAGAGTTGGACGCTGTGCAATAAGCACTGTTGATTCCTTTCGGCGAAGTGTCCGCTATTTGACACTTGTGCGTTCGGCTGGGTGGCTGGCCCGCCGGTCTATTGAGTTGTGTTCGAAAGTGATGTACTGGCGTGCCAGCCCGGCAGCGCGACGCAGCACGCCGCGCCGCCGAGCAGCGAAAAGATGGTTAGACGCGACGACGCTTCGGCGGGCGGCATCCGTTGTGCGCCTGCGGGGTGACATCGTTGATCGATCCGACCTCGAGGCCGGCGGCCTGGAGTGAACGGATGGCGGTCTCGCGACCCGATCCGGGTCCCTTGACGAAGACGTCGACCTTCTTCATGCCGTGCTCCTGCGCCTGGCGAGCCGCGGACTCCGCAGCAAGCTGAGCGGCGAACGGGGTGGACTTGCGCGAGCCCTTGAAGCCGACTCCGCCGGACGAGGCCCAGCTGATAACAGCGCCGCTCGGGTCCGTGATGGACACGATGGTGTTGTTGAAGGTGCTCTTGATGTGGGCCTGGCCCACAGCGATGTTCTTCTTCTCTTTACGACGCGGCTTGCGAACTGCCGCCTTTGGTGCTGCCATGAATTTCTCCTGAGATCTAAAGCTCGAGTTACATTTCCGTCGGTGCCGCTAGTGCGGCCGCAACGCGAAGGGTTACTTGCGGCCGGCCTTCTTCTTGCCTGCAACGGTGCGCTTCGGGCCCTTGCGGGTGCGAGCGTTGGTCTTGGTGCGCTGTCCGTGGACAGGCAGGCCGCGACGGTGACGGATGCCCTGGTAGCTTCCGATCTCGACCTTGCGTCGGATGTCGGCTGCGACCTCGCGACGGAGGTCACCCTCCACCTTGAAATTGCCTTCGATGTAGTCCCGGAGCGCGATGAGCTGGTCATCGGTCAGATCCTTGACGCGGATCTCTCCGCTGATCTCGGTGTCGGCGAGGGTCTTGAGGGCCCTCGTGCGGCCGACGCCGTAGATGTATGTGAGTGCGACTTCCACGCGCTTGTCGCGCGGAATGTCTACGCCTGCTAGACGAGCCATTGTGGCTTCTCCTGGTGGTGAGTGGAGGTCTGTAGCAGCACCTGTTCAGCGGCCTCCAGCCGCTGGTGTCCCCCGCCGGACCGCGAATGCGGCCGGCCGGTTCTGGTGTTGCCATGTGTACTACGTATTCAGTTGTATGAAACCAGTCGGTCGCGTAGACCAACGGACCGGGCGACCGAGACGGTCGCCCGCGTCAGGGCTGCGAAGGCCAGAAATGGCCTTCGCGATCAGCCCTGACGCTGCTTGTGGCGCGGGTTGTTCTTGCAGATCACCATGACATTGCCGTTGCGTCGGATGACGCGGCAGTGCTCACAGATGGGCTTGACGCTGGGCTTGACCTTCATTGTTTTTCCTTGCTCTCGCTGTCTTCGTACCCTCGAGGCGTTCTCGCGAACGCGGCGGGAGGGCCGTTACTTTCCAGCAGCTGCTCCGTGGTGGGGCCTATTTGTAGCGATAGACGATCCGGCCACGGGTCAGGTCGTATGGGCTCAACTCAACAATCACGCGGTCCTCAGGCAGGATGCGGATGTAGTGCTGACGCATCTTGCCCGAAATGTGGGCAAGAACACGGTGGCCGTTGGTCAGCTCAACGCGGAACATTGCGTTGGGCAGAGCTTCGACTACTGCGCCTTCGATCTCGATGACACCGTCTTTTTTGGCCATAGCCTCTTCGTCGCTAAAATATTGTTTGCTGGTCGTGCGGGTGGATTGGTGTTGTGCACTCGCCCCGCATCGCGGAGCACGGCCCGTTGCCGGACATGCCGAAAGGCACGCTTTAACGAAGCAGCACACACCAAGGATCGATCTTATGCCAATCCCGGGCGTTTTGCCAATCCGTGCCTATAATTCGCTTCCGCTGGCCGCGAACTGCTCCACGGCATCCGCCCGTCAGGTTCTCCCGCCCCCTCGTGCCACGGGGCGCCTGCGCGCCACTTCTCCGAGAACGGGGCCGTTACGGACATTCGGGGCCGGCGCGGCGGCCCGCTTTGTCCGCGGCGGCCATGTTTGCGGGCGAGCCGTCTCTTGCGACTTCGCGGGCGGGGCTACGGGATCGGGACGGGAACGACGCCGAGCGGGCGCAGGGCCGCGGCCCCGCCATCCTCCGCCGTGAGCACCCAGATGCCGCCGGCGTGCACGGCCACGGAATGCTCCCAGTGCGCTGCGGCGCTGCCGTCGCTCGTGGCCACGGTCCACTCGTCGCCCCGCGTGACGGTGTCGATGCCGCCGAGGGTCACCATCGGCTCGATCGCCACCACGAGACCCGGCTTCACCTGGGGTCCTCGATCACGCACGCGGTAGTTGAACACCGGAGGTTCCTCGTGCATGGACCGGCCGATCCCGTGACCCACGTAGTCCTCGAGAATCCCGTACTCCCCCTGCGAGGCGATGTACTCCTCGATCGCCGTACCGACCTCATTGAGGTGGCGCGCGGAGGCGAGGGCCGCGATCCCGTGCCACAACGACTGCTCGGTCACCCGGGCCAGCGTCTCACGCTCCCGAACGACGTCGGGCCTCGTCGGATCCGGGATCACCACGGTCAGCGCAGCGTCACCGTTCCAGCCGCCGAGCTCCGCGCCGCTGTCGATGGACACGATGTCGCCAGCCTCGAGCACCCGAACCCCGGGGATTCCGTGCACGACCTCGTCGTTCACCGAGGAGCAGATCGTGTGGTGGTAGCCGGGTTCCTTCATGAAGTTGGGCTCGCCGCCGAGGGAACGAATGGCCTCCTCGGCCAGCCTGTCCAGTTCGAGCGTCGTGATACCGGGCCGGATCGCCGCGCGCACCGCGGCGAGCGAGGCGGCCGTCGCGAGGCCCGGCGCCACCATCAGCCGAAGCTCGGCGGGCGTCTTGTAGATGCTCTTGCGAAAAGCCACTAAACGACTGGTGCGATCTCTCGGGCGGCGAGAGCCTCGGAAATGCGGGCGCTCACGTCGTCTATCTCGCCGAGACCGTCGACCTCCACGAGGAGGCCCTTGTCGCGGTAGACGTCGATGAGCGGATTGGTCTCGCGCGCGTAGACCTCCTGGCGGTGACGGATCGCCGCCTCCGAGTCGTCGACGCGGCCCTGGTCGATCGCGCGCTTGCGCAACCGGGAGACCACTTCCTCCTGGTCCGCGACCAGACGGATCACGGCATCCAGGGTCTGACCCTTGGACGCGAGCAGCTCGTCGAGGTATGACACCTGGTCGAGGGTGCGCGGGTAGCCGTCGAGCAGGAAGCCGTCGCGGGCGTCCTCCTCGTCGAGCCGACTCGTGACGAGCGCATTGGTGAGGGAGTCCGGCACGTAGTCGCCGGCATCCACGATCGCCTTGACCTCGATGCCGAGCGGGGTCTTGTCGGCGATGTTGTGCCGGAAGATGTCGCCGGTGGCGATGGCCGGGATGCCGTAGGCCGCCGCGAGACGTGCCGCCTGGGTGCCTTTGCCGGCCCCGGGAGGCCCGACGATGAGCAGCCGGGTCACCGAAGCAAACCCTCGTAGTGCCGTTGCTGCAGCTGGGAGTCGATCTGCTTCACGGTCTCGAGCCCCACACCCACGATGATCAGGATGCTCGCCCCACCGAACGGGAAGTTCTGGTTGGCACCGAACAACCCGAGCGCGATGAGCGGAACGAGGGCGATGAGGCCCAGGTACAGCGATCCGGGGAGAGTGACGCGGGTGAGCACGTAGTCGAGGTACTCGGCGGTGGGCCGCCCGGCGCGGATACCCGGAATGAAGCCGCCGTACTTCTTCATGTTGTCTGCGACCTCCTCCGGGTTGAAGGTGATCGCGACGTAGAAGTAGGTGAACCCCACGATGAGCAGGAAGTACAGCGCCATGTACAGCGGGTTGTCGCCCGTGCGCAGGTTGTCGGTGATCCAGGTGACCCAGGCGGCCGGGGCCTTGCCGGGTGCCGGCTGGTTGAACTGCGCGATCAGGGCCGGCAGGTAGAGCAGCGAGGACGCGAAGATCACCGGAACGACGCCGGCCATGTTGACCTTGATCGGAATGTAGGTGTTGTTGCCGCCGTAGGTGCGCCGGCCGACCATCCGTTTGGCGTATTGCACCGGGATGCGTCGCTGCGACTGCTCGACGTAGACCACGAGGCCCATGATCACGATGCCCATCAGGATCACGAACAGGAAGGTCTCGAAGCCCTTCGACTGGTTGATGGCCCAGAGGGATCCGGGGAAGCGTGCGGCGATCGACGTGAAGATGAGGATCGACATTCCGTTGCCGATGCCGCGCTCGGTGATGAGCTCGCCCATCCACATGATGAGGCCGGTTCCGGCGGTCATGGTGATCACCATGAGCAGGATCGCGTACCACGCGGAGTTGGTGATGAGCGCCGAGCAGGCCGAGTTGCCCGAGGAGCTCGGGAAGAGCGCGCCGCTACGGGCCACGGTG
Organism: Lacisediminihabitans sp.; assembly: GCF_043726815.1. NCBI lineage: Bacteria > Bacillati > Actinomycetota > Actinomycetes > Micrococcales > Microbacteriaceae > Lacisediminihabitans > Lacisediminihabitans sp. Next base: position 1,454 of record NZ_JAYSJZ010000121.1, on the reverse strand, counting down.
ATGAGGGTGGTCGACTGCAGAACGCCGAGCGCGATGGTGAGGTAGCGCGTGTACTGGGTCAGGCGAGCCTGGCCGGACTGGCCCTCCTTGTAGAGGGTGTCGAAGTGCGGGATGACCACGCGCAGAAGCTGCACGATGATCGACGCCGTGATGTACGGCATGATCCCGAGGGCAAAGATCGACAGCTGGAGCAGGGCTCCACCGCTGAAGAGGTTCACGAGCTCGTAGAGCCCGGACGTGCCGGAGTTTGCTGCGAGACACGCCTGCACGTTGCCGAAGTTGACGAACGGCGCCGGGATGAAGGATCCAAGCCGGAACAGGGCAATCAGCGCGAGCGTAAAGCCGATCTTCTTGCGAAGATCGGGGGTGCGGAAAATCCGCGCTACGGCTCTGAACACGAGGCCTCCTGGTTGAACTCTTCGGGCAAGCAGGTGGCCCTTTCGGGCCACCTGGGCGACTACTCTACGAAAGCCAACCGAGCGAACGATCCGCTCGGGGACTTCAGTTTACGGAACCGCCCGCTGCGACAATCTTCTGCTCGGCAGAGCCGGAGACCTTGTCGACTGCAACGTTCAGCTTAACCGCAATGTCACCTGCGCCAAGAACCTTGACCTTTTCGTTCTTGCGAACGGCACCCTTGGCGACGAGGTCGCCGATCGTGACGTCTCCGCCGGCCGGGTACAGCTCGGCGAGCTTCTCCAGGTTGACGACCTGGTATTCGACCCGGAACGGGTTGGTGAAGCCGCGAAGCTTCGGGGTGCGCATGATGCTGTTCAGGTTTCCACCCTCGAGCCCGACGCGAACCTGGTAGCGGGCCTTCGTGCCCTTGGTGCCACGACCGGCCGTCTTGCCCTTGGAGCCCTCACCGCGACCGACACGGGTGCGGTCCTTCTTGGCACCGGGAGCCGGACGGAGGTGGTGGATCTTGAGCACCTGCGGGCGCGCCTCGACGACGGGCTTGGCCGCCTTCTTGGCGGCCGGAGCCGACTTGGCCGACGACGCAACGGTCGCGTCGTCGCTCTTCGCAGCGGCAGCCTTGGAGGCCGCGGCCTTGGGAGCTGCAGCCTTCGGAGCGTCCGCCTTGGCGGCGGTTGCCTTCTCTGCGGCGGGCTTCGACGCTGCCTTGGCCGGAGCCTTGGCTGCGGTCTTTGGCGCGTCAGACTTTGCGGCAGCGGCCTTCGGGGCAGCGGCCTTGGCGGCCGTTGCCTTCTCGGTTGCTGGCTTCTTCTCGTCAGCCATTAGTCAATCTCCTCGACCTTGACCAGGTGAGCGACGGTACGAACGTAACCGCGGTTCTGCGAGTTGTCCTCGCGAACCACGACGTCGCCGATGCGGTGGAGCCCAAGGCTCCGCAGCGTGTCGCGCTGGTTCTGCTTCTCACTAATTTTGGACTTGATCTGGGTCACCTTCAGGCGAGCAGCCATCAGACACCTGCCTTTGCGTCAGCCTGGGCA
>NZ_JAYSJZ010000120.1:0-11584 GCF_043726815.1 Lacisediminihabitans sp. | reverse complement strand
ATCCGTGTCTACCCAGTCACGTACCCGTAGCAAGACGCGCCTGTCGCGTGCGTTGGGCATCCCGCTCACGCCGAAGGCCGCCAAGTACCTCGAGAAGCGTCCGTACCCCCCGGGGGAGCACGGCCGCACCAAGCGCAAGACCGACAGCGACTACGCCGTGCGTCTTCGCGAGAAGCAGCGCCTGCGTGCCCAGTACGGCATCCGCGAGGCCCAGCTCAAGATCCAGTTCGAGGAGGCGCGCCGCGCCGATGGCCTGACCGGTGAGAACCTGGTCGAGCAGCTCGAGATGCGTCTCGACGCCCTTCTCGTTCGCGCCGCGATCGCCCGCACCACCGCCCAGGCTCGCCAGATGGTGGTGCACCGTCACATCCTCGTCGACGGCCAGCGCGTCGACCGCCCGTCCTTCCGCGTGAAGCCGGGCCAGCTCATCCACGTTCACCCCAAGAGCGAGGGCATGGAGCCGTTCCAGGTTGCAGCGGCCGGCGGTCACGTCGACGTTCTGCCGAAGACGCCCGGCTACCTCGAGGTGGAGATCGACAAGCTGCAGGCCCGCCTCGTGCGTCGCCCGAAGCGCGCCGAGGTTCCCGTGACCTGTGAAGTTCAGCTCGTCGTGGAGTACTACGCCGCTCGCTAACGCGAATACAGTGGGAGCGGATCGCCTTTGGGCGGTCCGCTCCTTCTCGTTTAACTGACACGATTGGCGGATCTCATGAGCGGTGGCGACATTGCCGGACTGATTGCCGCGGCGGTCTTCGCCGTGCTGGTCGGGCTGCTGGCCATCCCCCTGGTGAAGCTCGGCCGGGTGCTCGACGAGACCCGCGACGCGATCCACGAGCTCAGCGCCAACGTGACGCCGATCCTCGAGGAGGCCACCGTGACGATCGGTGAGACCAACAAGCAGCTCGCCAGGGTCGACGCCATCACGAGCGGGATCGCCGACGCCACCGGCAACGTGTCGTCGCTGATCGCGCTGTTCGCGGCCACCCTCGGCGGGCCGCTCATCAAGCTCGCCGGTTTCACCGCGGCAGTGCGGGTGGCGATCTCCGGGCTGAAGCCGAAGTCCCGTTCGAAGTAAGCTTGATTCAGGCTTCGCTGGCGGAACATCCGTTTCGCCGCTCACGAGGGAGTAATTTTCATGAAGAACGTACTGTGGCTCATCATCGGGGTCGGCCTCGGCTTCGTCGCCGCCCACCAGTTGAACAAGACCCCAGAGGGCAGGCGGTTCTTCGAGGATGTCGACAGCCGCGCCCACGAGTTCTCGAACGCCGTCATCGACGGCTACAAGACTCGCGAGGCGGAGCTGCGGGCGGCGGTGGCGGACGCGGAAGGCGTGATCGCCGACCTGTCGAAGCGCGCCTCGAGCTAGTCCCCACACTTCCCGGCCGGGTCCGCCCGGCCCCCACCCCAGGACACCATGCAGACCGCTGATATTCGTCGACGCTGGCTCGACTACTTTTCCGAACGTGGCCACACGGTCGTGCCATCCGCCTCCCTGGTGAGCGACGATCCGTCCCTGCTCTTCACGGTGGCCGGGATGGTGCCGTTCGTGCCGTACCTCTCCGGGCTGGTGCCGCCGCCGTACCCCCGCGCCACGAGCGTGCAGAAGTGCATCCGCACCCTCGACATCGAGGAGGTCGGCAAGACGACGCGCCACGGCACGTTCTTCCAGATGAACGGCAACTTCTCGTTCGGCGACTACTTCAAGGAACAGGCCATCGCCTACGCCTGGGAGTTGCTCACCACCTCCGAGGCCGACGGCGGCTACGGCTTCGCCGAGAAGGACCTCTGGGTCACCGTCTACCAGGACGACGACGAGGCCGTCGGGCACTGGAAGAGGATCGCCGGCCTGCCGGACGAGCGCATCCAGCGCCTCGGCATGGAGAGCAACTACTGGTCAACGGGCCAGCCGGGTCCGGCCGGCCCGAGCTCGGAGATCTTCTTCGACCGCGGACCGAAGTACGGCAAGGACGGCGGACCCGCCGCGGACGACGACCGGTACATCGAGATCTGGAATCTCGTGTTCATGCAGTACCTGCGCGGACCGGGCCAGGGCAAGAACTTCGAGATCCTCGGCGAACTGCCCAAGAAGAACATCGACACCGGCATGGGACTCGAGCGCGTGGCGTTCATCAAGCAGGGCGTCGAGAACCTCTACGAGATCGACCAGGTGCGCCCCGTTCTCGACCGGGCGGCCGACATCTCGGGCCGGCGCTACGGTGCGGATCACGACGACGACGTGCGGATGCGCGTGGTCGCCGACCACGTGCGCTCCGCCCTCATGCTCATGGCCGACGGCGTCACGCCGTCCAACGAGGGCCGCGGCTACGTGCTGCGCCGCCTTCTGCGCCGCAGCGTGCGCTCGATGCGCCTGCTCGGCGTCGACGCCCCCACCTTCACCGAACTGTTCACGACGTCGCGCGACGCGATGAAGGCCGCCTACCCCGAGGTCGAGCACGACTACGACCGTATCGGACGGCTTGCATACGCGGAGGAGGAGACCTTCCTGCGCACGCTGGTGAGCGGCACGAGCATCCTCGACCTCGCGGTGGCGAAGACGCAGAAGTCCGGGGCTCGCGAGCTGCCGGGCGACACGGCCTTCCTGCTGCACGACACCTTCGGATTCCCGATCGACCTCACCCTCGAGATGGCGGAGGAGGCCGGGCTGAGCGTCGACCGCGCCGCCTTCGACGCGCTCATGCTCGACCAGCGCACCATGGCGAAGGCCGATGCGAAGGCCAAGAAGACCCTCATGGCCGACCTCTCGGTCTACAGCGCCTTCCGCGCCAAGGGCGAGACGGTGTTCACCGGATACGACTACCTCACCACGGATTCGACCATTCTCGGCCTGATCGTGGGCGGCGTCTCCGTGGACCGCGCGGCGGCGGGCGACATCGCCGAGGTGATCCTCGCCGAGACGTCGCTCTATCCGGAATCCGGCGGCCAGGAGGCCGACGCCGGAAGCATCGTCGGCAACGGTTTCGATCTCGAGGTTCTCGACGTGCAGCGCCCGGTCAAGGGGCTCGTGAGCCACCGGGTTCAGGTGCGCTCCGGCGAGGTGAGCGTGGGGGCCGCCGCCACGAGCGTGGTGGACCCGGAGTGGCGCCGCGGCGCGACCCAGGCCCATTCCGCGACCCATCTCATCCATGCCGCGCTGCGCGAGGTTCTCGGGCCGGAGGCGCACCAGGCCGGTTCGTACAACAAGGCCGGCTACATGCGCCTGGACTTCAACTGGAGCAATCCACTCTCCGCCGCCACGCGCAGCGAGATCGAGGAGATCTCCAACAACGCGATCCGCCAGAACCTCGAGGTGGAGACCCGGGTGATGCCGCTCGACGAGGCGCGGGCGCTGGGCGCCATGGCGCTCTTCGGCGAGAAGTACGGCGAGACCGTGCGCGTCGTGGAGATCGGCGGCCCCTGGTCGCTCGAGCTGTGCGCGGGCACGCACGTGACCCGCAGTTCGGAGATCGGGCTCATCAACCTGGTGAGCGAGTCGTCGATCGGCTCGACCAACCGCCGCATCGAGTCGCTCGTGGGCATCGAGGCGTTCCGCGACCTCGCCACCGAGCGCGCGATCGTCTCCGAACTCACCTCGAGCCTGAAGACACCGCGCGACCAGATTCCGGAGCGGATCTCCGAGTTGCTCTCCAGCCTCAAGGCCGCCGAGAAGCGAATCGCCGAGTTCGAGTCTGCCGCGCTGCTCGAACGTGTGCCGGCGCTCGTCGCCGAGGCGACCACCGTGGGCGGTCTCACGGTGCTCAGTCGGCACGTGGGCGCGCTGTCGTCGTCCGACGACCTCCGGAGCCTCGTGACGGCTGTTCGTGGCCGACTCGGGGCCGAGCCGGCCGTCGTGGCCCTCGCCGCTGATGTCGCCGGCAAGCCGGCGGTCATCGTCGCCACCAACGACGCCTCGCGCCGGCGCGGCATCAAGGCCGGGGCGCTCGCGAAGACCGCGGCATCCATTCTCGGCGGTGGAGGCGGCGGCAAGGACGACCTGGCCCAGGGCGGCGGGTCGAAGCTCGACGCGATCCCGGCCGCGCTCGAGGCCATCGTGGCCGCGCTGCCGAGGTAGCGCGTGCGGCCAGGCGTGCGGCTGGGCATCGATGTCGGCAAGGTTCGGATCGGCGTGGCGTCGAGCGACCCTCACGGCATGCTCGCCACTCCGGTGGCCACGGTGCAGCGGGGAGACGGAGACGTCGAACGGATCCTCGCCGAGGCGGCCGAGCGCGCCGCCGTCGAGATCGTTGTCGGGTTGCCGATCGCCCTTTCCGGGGCGGACTCCGCGTCGACCCAGGACGCCCGGGACTTCGCCGCCCGGGTCGCGCGCGCCACGACGGTGCCGGTGCGGCTCGTGGATGAACGGCTCTCCACGGTCTCTGCGCACCGCGCCATGCGCGCCACCGGCCGCAGCACCCGGAAGTCGCGGCCGGTCATCGATCAAGTCGCGGCGGTTATAATCTTGCAGCACGCCCTCGACGCCGAGAGATCCGGTGGAAAACCACCCGGAGCCGCCGTCGAGCCGGACGAAGGAACGTGACTCGTGGCAGATGAGCCCAGCTGGGATGACATCTTTTCATCGCAACCCGGCACGACGGCCGCGGAGAACCAGCCGGCGCCCCAGAGCCGCCGCGAGGCGAAGGAAAGCTCCGGCCGCCGCGAGGCCAAGGCGAACTCCGGCCGCCGCGAGACCAGGACCACCACCGAGGCGCCCGTTCGCCACGAGCGGGTGCGGCGAGGCGGCGACCGCGTGGACGAGTACGGCATGCCGCCGAGGCGCAAGCGCAGGCTCACCTGGTTGTGGGTGCTCATCGGCATCGTCGTGCTGCTGGGCGGAGCCTCCGCCGCCGCCTACTTCACCTTCGAACCGCAGATCAAGCAGGTGCTCGGCTGGGCGGAGCCGATCGACTACACCGGCTCCGGCACCGGCAAGGTCGTCGTGACGATCACCAACGGCCAGATCGGTTCGGATGTCGCGAAGACCCTTGCGAGCGCCGGAGTCACCAAGACCTACACCGCCTTCTACAAGCTCCTGCTCAAGCAGGACCCGCAGGTGCAGTTCCATCCCGGCAGTTACGCGCTCAAGAAGCAGATGAGTGCCAAGTCCGCCCTGGCCGCCCTCACCGATCCGAAGAACAAGGTGTCGACTCAGCTCGTGCTGCCGGAGGGGATCACCGTCAAGGGCGTGATCAAACGGCTCTCCGACCTGAGCGAGAGCACCGGAATCTCGGCGGCGCAACTGCAGGCCGCCGCGGCGGACTACAAATCGTTCGGCCTGCCGGCCGAGGCCCCCAGTCTGGAGGGCTACCTCTTTCCAGCCACGTACTCGATCGAGGCGGGCCAGACCGCTCATGCCGTGCTCCAGACCCTCGTCACCACGATGTTCCAGCATCTGGACGCCGACGGGGTGGCGCCGGCCGACCGCCACAAGGTGCTCACCCTCGCCGCCCTCACGCAGAAGGAGGGCGGCAGCTCGGCCGACTTCTTCAAGGTGGCGCGGGTCTGGGACAACCGGATCGCGGCCGGCATGCCGCTGCAGTCCGACGCGACGGTGAGCTACGGCTCCGGGGGCACCACGATCTCCACCACCGACGCCCAGCGCGCGGACAAGAGCAACCCGTACAACACCTACGCGCACACCGGGCTGCCGATCGGGCCGATCTCCAACCCCGGCGACGACGCGATCAAGGCGACGCTGCATCCGGCGGATGGCACCTGGCTCTTTTTCGTGCTCGTGAACGGCGAAACGGGGGAGACGGTGTTCTCCACGACCCTCGCCGAACACAACGCGGCGGTCAAACAGTGGCAGGCGTGGCTGCGCGCCCACCCCGGGTTCGACGGGTGACCGTCGTCGAGCGTCGGCTGGCGGTGCTCGGTTCGCCGATCGCACACTCCCAGTCGCCCGCCCTGCACCGGGCCGCGTACGCCGCCCTCGGGCTGCCCTGGACCTACGACGCGATCGAGGTGACGACGGATGCCCTGCCGGACTTCCTGGCCTCCTGCGGACCGGAATGGCGCGGGCTCTCGCTCACCATGCCGCTCAAGCGCGACGTGCTGCCGTTGCTCGACGAGATGGACGAGTACGTGGAGATCACCGGCGGCGCGAACACCGTGATCTTCGACGAGCACGGAGGAGGCCGCACGACGCGCGGTTTCAACACCGACGTGTACGGCTTTCGCGAGGCGTTCCGCTCCGTGGGAGTGCGCCGTCTCAGCTCGGTTCGCCTCCTGGGCGGGGGCGCAACCGCCGCCTCGGCGATGGCGGCCGTCGCCGAGCTCGGGGCGACCAGGATCGCCATCTCCGCGCGCACGCCGCGGAAGGTGACACGGCTCCTCGCGCTGGGCGACCGACTCGGCGTCGACGTGGAGATCGAGCAGTTGAGCGAGCTCGACGACAGCGTCGTGCCCGATGTCGTGATCAGCACGATCCCGGGTTCCGCGCAGCTGGACATCCCCTTCACCGAGGAGACCCGGGCGAAGAGCGTGCTGCTCGAGGTGGCATACGACCCCTGGCCAACGCCCCTCGCTGCCTCGTGGTTCGAGGCGGGCGGCCGGGTGATCCCCGGAATCGAAATGCTCGTCAACCAGGCGCTCATGCAGGTGCGCATCTTCGTGAGCGGTCATCCGCATCGGGCGCTGCGCGGCGAGCATCGCGTCTTCGCCGCGATGCGGGCGTCGGTCGGCCTCGACGGAGCACCCGCGTAGGCCACGCGCACGGGGGGAGTTTTTCCCTGTGCAAGGATTATGACCATGCTTCGATGGTTGACCGCAGGGGAATCGCACGGTCCGGAACTGGTGGCGATCCTCGAGGGTCTGCCGGCCGGAGTGCCCGTGTCGATGGCCGGGATTCGCGCCGACCTGCACCGCCGCACGCTCGGCTACGGCCGCGGCGCACGGCAGAAGTTCGAGCAGGATGAGCTGACGATCAGCGGCGGTGTGCGCTTCGGCCTGACCATGGGCAGCCCGATCGCCCTGCGGATCGGCAACACCGAGTGGCCGCGCTGGGTCGATGTGATGAGCGCCGAACCGGTGGACCCGGAGTCGCTGCCCAAGGGCAGAGGGGCCCCGCTCACCCGGCCGCGACCGGGGCACGCCGACCTCGTCGGCATGCAGAAGTACGGTTTCGACGAGTCTCGCAACGTGCTCGAACGCGCGAGCGCCCGCGAGACGGCCGCCCGGGTGGCCCTCGGTGCCGTCGCCCGCTCGTTCCTCGGTGAGCTCGGCATCCGGTTACTCGCCCACACGCTGTCCATCGGTTCGGTGCGCGTGCCGGAGGGCACTGCGCTTCCGGGCCCGGCCGACGTCCCGGCCCTCGACGCCGACCCGCTGCGCTGCTTCGACGCGGCCACCTCGCGACTCATGGTCGCCGAGGTGGATGCCGCCCACGAGGACGGCGACACCCTCGGTGGAGTGGTGGAGGTGCTCGCCTACGGCGTGCCGCCCGGGCTTGGTTCCTACACGCACTGGGATCGTCGGCTCGACTCCCAGCTCGCCGCGGCCCTCATGGGCATCCAGGCCATCAAGGGCGTCGAGGTGGGCGACGGCTTCCTCACCGCGACCCGCCGCGGCTCTGAGGCGCACGACGAGCTCTTCCAGACGGATGACGGCATCGCCCGGTCGAGCGACCGTGCCGGGGGCACAGAGGGTGGCATGAGCACCGGCACCGTGCTGCGGGTGCGCGCGGGGATGAAGCCCATCTCCACCGTGCCCCACGCGCTGCGCACGGTGGACATCGCCGGTGGTGGAGCCGCCGAGGCGCATCACCAGCGCTCGGACGTGTGCGCGGTGCCGGCGGCGGGAGTCGTCGCCGAGGCCATGGTCGCGCTCGTGCTCGCCAACGCGGTGCTCGAGAAGTTCGGCGGGGACTCGGTAGTGGAGACCCGGCGCAACCTCGACGGCTACCTCGCCGCCATTCCGAACAACCTGCGCACCTCGGCGGCCTCCGACCCGCTGCTCGGTTCGTGAGCGAGGCGGGCCCGCACGTCGTGCTGATCGGGCCGCCCGGCGCGGGCAAGACCCGGCTCGGCAAACGGATCGCCCGGCTGCTCAAGGCGAGCTTCATCGACACCGACCGACGCATCGTGGCCAAACACGGCCCGATCGCCGAGATCTTCGCCCAGCGCGGCGAGGAGTATTTTCGCCGGCTCGAACGCGCGGAGGTGGCCCAGGCGCTCACCGAGCGGGCGGTGGTCTCGCTCGGCGGGGGAGCGGTGCTCAACCCGGACACCCAGCGCGAGCTGGCGCAGCACCGCGTGGTTCTCGTGACCGTGAGTCCCGAGGCCGTGGAGGCGCGCATCGCCGGATCGACAAGGCCGCTCGTCGCGGGCGGCATCGAGGCCTGGTCGAGGCTCGTCGAGGCCCGCCGCGAGATCTACGAGAGGCTCGCCACCGCCACCTGGGACACCTCGAGCCGGCCGATCGACTCGATAGCAAACGAAATCGCCGAGTGGGTCTCCGCCGGCGACCCGATGAAGGACACCCCGTGAGCACCGTCACCAAGATCACCGTCCCCGTCCCCGGGGCAGACGCCTACGACGTCATCGTCGGACGCGACATCCTCGATCAGCTCCCCGGCATCATCGGGCCGAACGCGCGCAAGGTGCTGATCGTTCATCCGCCGACGCTCGGCGCGCGGGCGGCGGCGCTGCGGGAGAGGCTCACCGGCGACTACGAGGTGCTGCTCGCCGAGATCCCGGATGCCGAGACCGGAAAGCGCGTGGAGGTCGCCGCGTTCTGCTGGCAGGTGATGGGGCAGGCGGACTTCACCCGCACGGATGCCGTGATCGGCTTCGGCGGAGGGTCGGTCACCGACCTCGCCGGCTTCGTCGCCGCGACCTGGCTGCGCGGGGTGCGGCTCGTCAACGTGCCGACGACCCTCCTCGGCATGGTCGACGCTGCCATCGGCGGCAAGACCGGGATCAACACCGCGGAGGGCAAGAACCTCGTGGGCGCGTTCTACCCGCCCGCCGGGGTGGTGGTGGACCTCGACACCCTCGAGGGCATCAGCCAGATGGAGATCCTGGCCGGCTTCGGCGAGGTCGTGAAGTACGGCTTCATCGCGGAGCCCGAGATCCTCGACATCATCGAGCGTTCCGTCGAGATCGCGACCGACCCGCGGTCCGACGAGTTCCGTCGGCTGGTCGAGCTGTCGATCGGCATCAAGGCGCGGGTGGTCGGGCACGACCTCAAGGAGTCTGGCCTGCGGGAGATTCTCAACTACGGCCACACCCTCGGCCACGCCATCGAATACGCGGAGCGGTTCCAGTGGCGGCACGGGGCCGCGGTCGCCATCGGCATGGTCTACGCCGCGGAGCTCGCGCGGCTCACCGGCCGGTTGTCCGACGAGGTGGTCGACCGGCACCGCAGCATCCTCACCTCGCTGCAGCTTCCGGTCAGCTACCCGGTAGGGCGCTGGAGCACCCTGCTCTCGGTGATGAAGCGCGACAAGAAGGCGCGCGGGGCGCTGCTGAGGTTCATCGTGCTCGACGACATCGCCAAGCCGACGACCCTCACCGGGCCTGACGAGAGCCTGCTCTTCGCCGCCTACCAGGAGATCGGCTCCTAACACGGCCGCCAGCGCGCCGCCAGCGCTTCTCCGGAGGTTTAGCGCTCTACGAGGTCGAAGATCGCGAATTCGGGCCGAAACGGACTCCCCGCCGACCGAACCTCCGGAGAAACGCGGGTTGGTCGGGCGGAACGCGGGTCGGTCCGGAGCCGGCGGCCCGGGGTCGACGCGGTCGGCAGGCGGATGTCGCCCGGTAGGCTCGACAACCATGGGCAGCATCCTCGTACTCAACGGTCCCAACCTCGGTCGCCTCGGCAGCCGGGAACCGGACGTCTACGGCAGCGGCACCCTCGACGACCTCCGCGCCAGGCTCGACTCCGAGGCACCCCCCGGCCACGCCATCGACCTTCGCCAGACCAATGACGAGGCGGAGCTGATCGGCTGGCTCTACGAGGCCGTCGACACGGCAAGCCCGGTCATCCTCAATCCGGCGGCGTTCACGCACTACTCCTACGCGCTTCGGGATGCCGCGGCCATGGTCACCAAGGCGGGCCTGATCCTCGTCGAGGTGCACATCTCGAACCCCCACGCACGCGAGGAATTCCGCCACAACAGCGTCATCTCGGGGGTCGCCACCGGGGTTATCGCGGGCTTCGGTTTCGACTCATACCTGCTCGCCCTCGACGCCGTAAACAGGCTCCTCGGCTAGCGAATGCCCTGAGGGGTGCGCCGAGCCGGTAAACTCGTGGTTTCGGCGCCTGCGCGCCCACCAACCTTTTCCCTCCAGAACGGATTTCTACAGCCATGGCCTCAACAGCTGACATCAGGAACGGTGTCGTTCTCAACATGGACGGCCAGCTCTGGACCGTAATCGACTTCCAGCACGTGAAGCCCGGCAAGGGCGGCGCGTTCGTGCGCACCAAGGTCAAGAACGTCATGAGCGGCAAGGTCGTGGACCGCACGTTCAACGCCGGCGCGAAGATCGAGACCGAGACTGTCGACCGCTCGGAGTTCCAGTACCTCTACGCCGACGGCGAGAACTACGTGTTCATGGACGTGGGCAACTACGACCAGATCACCCTGTCCGCCGCCCAGGTCGGTGACGCGTCCAACTTCATGCTGGAGAACCAGAACGTGACGATCGCCCTGCACAACGGCGACCCGCTCTACGTCGAGCTCCCGGCATCCGTCGTGCTGGAGATCACCTACACCGAGCCTGGTCTGCAGGGCGACCGCTCCACCGGCGGCACCAAGCCCGCCACGGTGGAGACCGGCTATCAGATCCAGGTGCCACTGTTCCTCGAGCAGGGCACCAAGGTCAAGGTCGACACGCGCGACGGCAGCTACCTCGGCCGCGTCAACTAGTGGGCGCCCGCACCAAGGCACGCAAGCGCGCGATCGACCTGCTCTACGGGGCAGACGTGCGCGAGATCTCGCTCAACTCCGCGATCGCCGTCGAGGCCGAGCGCGCGAAGAGTGAGCCGGACCGCTGGGCGTCCTGGACCTACGCTCGCGAGATCGTCGAGGGCATCGCCGAGCACGGCGACGAGATCGATGAGCTCATCGAGACCCACGCCCAGGGCTGGACGATCAACCGGATGCCGGTTCTCGATCGTGCGATCCTGCGCATCGGGATCTGGGAGATCATGTTCAACGACGAGATTCCGGATGCCGTGGCCATCTCCGAGGCCGTCGAGGCCGCGCAGGAGTACAGCACCGAGGACTCGGCGGGCTTCGTGAACGGGCTGCTCGGCCGGATCGCCCAGCTGCACGTCTGACGCTGCGCTGACGCCGCGCTGACTTTCGCGCTGACTTTCGCGTTTCTCCGGAGGTTTCGCCGCCGCGGCATCCGATCCGGTCCGAATCGGGCCGAAACGGTCGCGCGAGGGCCGAACCTCCGGAGAAGCGCTGCCTGCGCCGGGATGCTCGGGCCGCAGATGCACGGAGGGCCGTCGGTGGGGCCCACGCTAACTCACTCCCGCGATGGGGCTCTGCGTTTCTCCGGAGGTTTCGCCGCCGCGGCATCCGATCCGGTCCGAATCGGGCCGAAACGGTCGCGCGAGGGCCGAACCTCCGGAGAAGCGC
>NZ_JAYSJZ010000119.1:0-22275 GCF_043726815.1 Lacisediminihabitans sp. | reverse complement strand
CGACGGTGACGTGCACGTCACCGGACTCGAGCAGCCGCCCGATCACGGCGAGAGTCGAGCCGTCCGGCGCCACTCGGTAGGTGGTGGCGCGCACACCGGCGGCCGCCGCGTCTTCGGCGAGCGTGGGCCAGCTGCCGCTGGGCACATTCACGAGCAGGCCGCCGGGCCGAAGCACGCGCAGTGACCGGGAGCCGGTGTCGTCGTGCACATTGCCGATGAGGTCGATCACCACGTCGACTCCGGAGAGTACCTCCTCGAAGCGGGTCATCGTGTGGTCGATGACCTCGGCGGCGCCGAGGTCCCGAAGCCAGCCGAGGTTGCGGGGGGAGCCGGTGGCGATCACGTGGGCGCCGAAGTAGGCGGCGAACTGCACGGCGAAGTGACCGACGCCGCCGGCGCCGGCGTGGACGAGCATGCGCTGGCCCTCGTGCGCCTTGGCCACGTCGACGACCGCGCCCCACGCCGTGAGGGCGGCGAGGGGCACCCCGGCCGCCTCGAGGTGCGAGAGCCTCGTGGGCTTGCGCGCGATGCTGAGGCTGGGCACGCTCACGAATTCCGCGTAGCACCCGGCCATGCGCGGCACCGGCACCATCCCGAACACCTCGTCGCCCGGTTTCAGCGGAAACGCGTCGTAGGGCGACTCCACCACCACGCCACTGAAGTCGCAGCCCAGGATGGCCGGGAAGCTGGTGATTCCGGCGGAGACTCCGACGCCCGCCCGCGTCTTGGCGTCGATGGGGTTGACCCCGGCCGCCATGACCTTGACCAGAACCTCCGAGTTCAGCTTGCTGGGGAGGGGCACCTCGGCGAGCGTGAGACTGCCCGGCCCCCCGGTGGTCGCGATCACCATTGCTCGCATCGTGGTCATGACCACCAGTAAAGCCGCCCAATGATTCGCCGGTGTTACAGCGGTGTCAACTGGAAGCAAACTATGCCTCGGCTCTACGATTCAGTAATGAGCCTGCACCGTCGCACCAGGAGGGAAGCCGTCGAACTCGCCGGCACGATCGTCGGCTCCTGCCTCGTCGCCGCGGCCCTCGTGATCATCTGGGTGGCCAGGCAGAGCGCCCACCGCGACCTCTACGTGAGCGAGCTGGGCGCGCGGGGGGAACCCACGGCCCACTGGTTCCAGTCGGCCCTCCTCCTGATCGTGATCGGCGGGAGCCTCATCGCCTACGCCGGGCGGGGCATCCGGTCCCGGCTTCCCCTCCTGCGGGCCTGGACGCCCGCGGTGTCGCTCTGGATCGGCTGCGGATTCTTCTTCGTCGCTTCGCAGGTCACCTGCACCGAGGGATGCCCGCTGCCGGTGGGGGACACCTTCACCTGGCAGGACCTCATCCACACGATCGTGGCGGTGCTCGCCTTCGCCGCCGCCTGCTGGGCGATGCTGCAGACCTCGTTCGCCCACGGTCACCGGGCGCTCGCCCTTCTCTCGCTCACCACCGGCCTCGCCGTGGCGCTGATCGCCGGCACGGGAGGGATCTTCTCGCTTGCGCGTTTCGAGGCCGGCTTCGGAAGCCGACTCGAGCTCGCCGCCACGACGATAGCCCTCGGCTGGCTGGTGATCTTCGCCGCGGTCGTCGCGCGACGGCTGGCGACCGGGGCGGCGGTGGCCAGCCCGAGCGACGAACCAGCGGTCGTTCCCGCCGCGCTCGAACCGGTCTAGCGGGAGCGGGTGCGCTCGCGCGCCACGATGTCCAGCACTCGGTTGGCCAGCTGCACGAGCAGGTAGATCTGGTTGTCGTCGCGGTCGACCCAGCGGCACTCCGGCTCGGGGTTCGTCGGCACGAAGTCGTCGTGCTGCTCCCACACCACCAGCGTGCGGTCGGCGCCGAGCACGTACTGCTGCCACCACACCTGGCGAAGATAGGACCGCGGGATGGACCGCCAGGCCGACTTGGTGGTCTTGATCTCGGCGAGCTCGAGAAGGCCGGATGCCGCGAGACCCACGCCGTCCGGGGTCGCCAGGTGGTCGGTCTGGCCCGCGGCGTGGAAGAGCGCGTCACTCGGACGGATCTGGTAGCGGTCCTGCACCCACCGCGCGATCTCCGGCTCGCGCGCCCGGCCGTGATCGGTGTACGCATTGCCGCCGAAGCTCGAGCCGTGCAGCTTGTCGAGGGCGAGGGCCTGCACGGATGCCGGGCCGGAGAGCCGGGCGACGTCTGTGGCCGTGATGCCACGGCTTCGCGCCCGCAGCCACGCCACTCGGTCGGCCGACCGGGCGACGATGCGGTCGCGGTGATCGGGCGGCGGCTCGTCCCAGAGGTCGAGGGTGGGCTGGATCACGGTCACCCGACCATTGTCTCCCACGCACCGATCGGCTGCTGCGCCACGCGCTGATGTGCGCCGGTTCCTGGTCGCGACGGGCAAGTGTCGAGCAACATTTGACTTTTGATTGACACTCGGCGAAAGAGCACCTAGTTTGTTCACCATACGAACTAAAACCCCCATTGTGGGGTAGAAGCATCCGGCGCCACGCGCCCATCCGCGGTTCGACGCACAAAGATCAGCCCTGAGTAGCAATGACGCTCGAACACAGGAGACACCGTGCCCATCGCGCCACTGCCATTGCCATTGCCACTGCCGCAGCCGTGCGGCTGTTCTTCGCTGCCATGATTCAGGGCCCCGCACCCGGGCCGAGCCGGGCGCGACCCGGCGCGCCCGCGCGCCGTCGCACTTCACCGAACCACACCGCACCAACGAGCGTAAGGACGCGCAAGTGAAACGAACCATGATGGCAAAGATCGCCGCGGGCATCGTCGCCGCGGCAGTGGCGATCACCATGTCGGGCTGTGCGGGAGGCGGCGGTGGAGCAAGCCACCCGCTCACGATCGGCATGCCGAACGGTCCCCAGACCAACAACAACAATCCGTTCATGCCGACGTCGGCGGCATCCTCGCTCGGCTACAGCCACCTGCTCTACGAACCGCTTGCCCAGATCAACCCCACCCAGCCCGACCAGAAGCCCGTTCCGTGGCTTGCGAGCTCGTGGAAATTCTCGCCCGACTACACCTCGGTGGAGATCACTGCGCGGGCGGGAGTGAAGTGGTCGGATGGGCACGCGTTCACCGCGAAGGACATCGCGTACACCTTCGAGTTGCTCAAGAAGACGCCGGCGTTCAACAGCAACGCCCTGCCGATGGAGGCGATCACGTCGACGGAGAAGACCGTGACCATCACCTTCGACTCGTCGCAGTTCGTCAACCAGGGCAAGATCCTCGGGGTCTTCATCGTGCCGCAGAAGATCTGGTCCGCGATCAAGGATCCGACGACCGACACCAACCAGAAACCCGTCGGTACCGGGCCGTACGTGCTCAAGACCTGGACGCAGCAGGCGGTCACGATGACTCCCAACAACTCGTATTGGGGCGGAAAGCCGCCGGTGCCCGAGGTGCGGTTCACGTCGTACAACGACAACAACTCCCAACTCACGGCACTGCTGAGCGGGTCAGCCCAGTGGACCTACGTCTTCATTCCCGACATTCAGAAGACCTACGTGTCCAAGAGCAAGACCCACAATGCCGTGATGCCGACCGGTCTCGGCGTGGACGCCCTCTTCTTCAACACCGCGACCGCGCCCTTCAACGACGTGGCGCTGCGCAAGGCGGTGAGCATGGTGATCGACCACAAGGCGGTTCATGAGCAGGGCTACTCCGGATTCAAGGGGCTTGTGGATGGCGTGAACGGCCTTCCGTCTCCCGCCGGCGATGCCTTCAGCTCGGCCAGTTACAAGGGCAAGAAGGCGACCGTCGACGTCGCGGGGGCCAAGAAGGTGCTCGCTGATGCCGGGTACACGCTGGCGAGCGGCGCGCTCATGGATCCGAAGGGCAGCCCCGTCTCCTTCACCCTCACCGACCCGGCCGGCTGGTCGGACTATCTCGCGTCGCTGCAGATCATCGCCGACAACGTGGCCAAGCTCGGCATCAAGGCGAAGGTCGAGACGGCCACCGTCGACGCGTGGACGACGGCCGTACAGACCGGCGACTTCCAGGCGACTCTGCACTGGACGAACACGGGCAACACCCCGTGGGACATCTACTCCAACATCATGGACGGCGCCCAGCTCAAGCCGGTCGGTACGACGGCATCCTGGAACTTCGGCCGATTCGACAGCCCCGAGGCGACGAAGCTGCTCGCGGACTACGCGAACACGACGGACGACGCCCAGCGCACGAAGGCCATGGACGGGCTGCAGAAGATCATGGTCGAGCAGGTGCCGGCGATCGCGCTTGCCGCCGGACCGATGGGGGCCGAATACAGCACGAAGTACTGGACGGGCTTTCCGACCACGGCCGATCCGTACGCCGTGGCGATGCCCACCTCCGCGAGTCTCTCGCAGGTGATCATGAAGCTCAAACCCGTCAAGTAGGCGTCGCGGGCGGGCCCGGCCCCTCGGGCCCGCCACCACCTTTCACGAAGACTCGACCGAAGGAGCCCGATGTCCAGCATGCGCGAAAAGACCCCGGGCGATCCCCAGCCGGGGAGCGGCCACGCGGCCGAGACACCGGTGCTCGAGACTGGCGGCCTGACAAAGCACTTCCCGGTGCACCGTGGTCGAGGGGAGGTCGTGCATGCCGTCGACGGCATCGACATCCGGCTGATGCGCGGCAAGGTGGTGGCCCTGGTGGGCGAGTCCGGCTCCGGCAAGTCGACTGTCGCGCGCCTGCTCGCGCAGCTCCTGCCAGCCACCGCGGGCGTCATCTCCCTCGACGGGGTGCCGGTGAGGGCTCACGGCGGGCGCAAGTTTCGTCGCTATGTGCGCAACGTGCAGATGATCCTGCAGGATCCGTTCGCGTCGCTCAACCCCATCCATACCGTGCGTTATGTGCTCGGCCGATCGATTCGCATCCATCACCCCGGGGCGAAGGCGGCCGAACGCGACGAGCTGTTGCGCAGCCTGCTGTCTCGCGTGGACCTCGTGCCCCCCGAGCGCTACCTCGACAAGTTCCCGCACGAACTGAGCGGAGGCCAGAGGCAGCGTGTGGCCATCGCCCGTGCTCTCGGCGCGACGCCGAAGGTACTTCTCGCCGACGAGCCCGTGTCGATGCTCGACGTCTCGATCCGCATCGGCGTGCTCAACCTCCTGCAAGACCTGAAGGAGACGTTCCAGCTCGCGATCCTTTACATCACCCACGACATCGCCTCGGCGCGCTACTTCGCCGACACCACGATGGTGATGTATGCCGGCCAGATCATCGAGCGGGGCTCGAGCGAGCAGGTCACCCAGCAGCCGGCCCATCCGTATACGCAGCTGCTCATCGCCTCGGCTCCGGATCCGGACGAGCTCGCCGAGCGGGACTCGCGCCCGGCGAAGGGCGAACCGCCGAGCCTGATCAGCCCCCCGACCGGCTGCCGATTCCACCCGCGCTGCCCGTTCGCGATGGAGCGCTGCGCCACGACGCAGCCGCCGACCTTCACCGTGCACGACGGCCAGGAGGCGGCGTGCTGGCTCTATGCCGCGGACGCGGTCACCGAGCGCGAACAGGCGTTCGGGGCGCGGGCGTGAAGTTCCTCCGCCGACGGGTCGGCTTCTACGTCTTCACCGCGTGGGCGGCAATCACGCTCAACTTCTTCATCCCGCGGATGCTCCCGGGCGACCCGGTGCAGTCCCTGATCAACAAGTACCAGGGCCGCCTGAGCACCGACGCCGTCGACTCGCTGCGGGTGCTCTTCGGGCTGAACCAGCACACGACGCTCTGGCAGGACTACTTCACCTACTGGGGCAATCTGCTGCACGGCAACTTCGGCATCTCCTTCACCTACTTCCCCACCCCCGTGGCGGAGGTCGTTGCGCAGTCGCTGCCCTGGACACTCCTCCTCGTCGGCATCTCCACCGTGCTGGGCTTCGTGATCGGCACCGTCGCGGGGGTGGGCCTGGGGTGGCGACGGGGCACCTGGGCCGATGGCCTGCTGCCGGTGGCCAACTTCTTCTCCGCGATCCCCTACTTCTGGCTCGGCCTCATCGCCATCGCGGTCTTCGGAGTCGCGTTGCCGATCTTCCCGGCATCCGGGGGCTACGACGGCGGGCTCTCGCCGTCCTTCTCGCTCGAGTTCATCGGATCGGCGATCTACCACGGCATGCTCCCCGCGCTCACGATCGTGCTCAGCTCGGTTGCAGGCTGGATCCTCGGCATGCGCAACATGATGGTGACCGTCTCCTCCGAGGACTACGTGACGGTGGCTCAGGCGAAGGGACTCCCGGAGCGCACCGTCATGTTCGGCTACGCGGCCCGCAACGCCGTGCTGCCGAGCATCTCCGGTTTCGCCCTGTCCCTCGGCTTCATCGTCGGCGGCACCCTGGTCACCGAGATGGTGTTCTCCTATCCGGGAATCGGCTACGTACTGTTCCAGGCGATCGGATCGAAGGACTATCCGCTCATGCAGGGGGTCTTTCTCATCATCACGCTGTCGGTTCTCGTCGCCAACATGGCCGCCGACTTCGTCTATGCCTTCCTGGACCCGCGCACGAGACAAGGAGCCTGACTGATGTCCACGATGACCAACCCGGTGGATGTTGCCGCCGTTCAGCTGACCAGACGGGGTCGCCCCGCGCGGCTCGGCATCTTCCGCAACACCAAGGCAACAGTCGGGGTCGTGATTCTCGGCTTCTTCATCATCATCGCCATCATCGGGCCGTGGATCGCGCCGTACGACCCGAGCAAGGTGACGCCCGATTCGCTCGCGCCACCGTCGGCCGCGCACTGGCTGGGCACGACGGGAACCGGGCAGGACATCTTCTCCCAACTGGTCGTGGGCACCCAGGGCGTCATGGTCGTCGGCCTCGTCGCGGGAGTCCTGGCCACGATCGTCTCGGTGATCGTCGGGGTCGTGTCCGGCTTCCTGGGCGGGCTGGGTGACGAACTGCTGTCCCTCATCTCCAACGTCTTCCTCGTGGTTCCGGCGCTGCCGCTCATCATCATCATCGCCGGCCTCCTCCCGTCCGCCGGGGGCATCACGATCGCGCTGGTGATAGCCGCCACAGGATGGGCCTGGGGTGCCCGGGTGCTTCGGGCGCAGACCCTGTCGCTGCGCAATCGCGACTTCGTCGAGGCCGCACGCGCGAACGGAGAGCCGATGTGGCGAATCGTCTTCTTCGAGATCATGCCCAACCTCACGGCGATCATCGCATCCGGATTCATCGGAACGGTGATCTTCGCGATCCTCAGCGAGGTGACGCTCGCGTTCATCGGCGTCACGAGCATCTCCACCTGGAACTGGGGGACCGTGCTCTTCTGGGCGCAGTCGAGCCAGGCGCTCGTGCAGGGCGCCTGGTGGTGGTTCGTGCCCGCCGGCCTCTGCATCGCGGCGGTCGGCACCTCCCTCACCCTCATCAATTTCGGCATCGACGAGTTCGTCAACCCGCGTCTGCGCAACACGGCCGCGAGTGCGGGCCTCCTGCGCCGAAAGAAGATCCGTGCGCGCATCGGGTTCACCCCGATCTATCGCCCCCACGTGCCCCCGGCAGTGCGGCCGGCGAAGGAAGGACAGGCATGACCCTGCTCAGCCCGATCATCGCGGCACCGGAGCCGGCGCCGGTGCGCCGACCGGTGCTCGAGATCAAGAATCTCTCGGTCGACTACGGCTACGACGACAGCGCGGTGCATGCCCTCACCGACGTGAGCCTCACCCTGCACGCGGGAGAGGTGCTCGGACTGGCGGGGGAGAGCGGATGCGGCAAGTCCACTCTCGCCTACGCCGCCACGCGCCTGTTGCCGCCACCCGGGGTGATCACCGGGGGAGAGGTCATCTTCACGAGTTCGCGCGACGGACACGGCGGAGACCTCTTCACGATGTCGGATGCCGAGCTGCGCGCCCAGCGCTGGCGCGACACGGCGATCGTGTTCCAGGGCTCGATGAACTCGCTCAACCCGGTGTACACGATCGGCAAGCAGCTCATGGACGGGATCCTCGCCCACTCGCCGCGGGGACAGCGCGAGACCGCGCGGCGTCGGGCGCTCGAACTGCTCGACATGGTGGGCATCTCCAAGGACCGGCTGTCGAGTTACCCGCACCAGCTCTCCGGAGGCATGCGCCAGCGCGTGATGATCGCCATGGCACTCGCCCTGGAGCCCGAGGTCGTCATCATGGACGAGCCCACCACCGCGCTGGACGTCGTGATGCAGCGCCAGATCGTCGAACAGATCATGGCCCTCAAGAACGACCTCGGATTCTCGGTGATCTTCATCACCCACGATGTATCGCTGCTCCTTGAGCTCGCCGATCGCATCGCCATCATGTACGCCGGCGGAATCGTGGAGGACGCGAGCGCGCGGGAGGTCTATCGGATGCCCCGGCATCCGTACACCGCGGGACTGCTCCACTCCTTCCCGGCCCTGCACGGGCCGCGCCGGGACCTGGACGGCATCCCGGGTTCCCCGCCAGACCTGATGAACCTCCCGACCGGGTGCACCTTTCACCCGCGCTGCCCGCACGCGTTCGCGGCGTGTTCGACGACCGAGCCGGCGCTCGGGCCGACGGCCTTCGGCTCGGAGGAACCCTCGCGCTCGGTGGCCTGCCTGCTTCACGATCCGACCGTCGCGCCGGGTCCGGTTCCGCTCGCCCTGGGGGTGCGCCCGGCCGAAACGATCGTCGCCGCCGAGAGCTAGAGAAGCCGCCGAGACCTAGCCGTTCGTGCCGGGGGCGGTCGGCGCACCCGCTCCGCCCGGTCGTGCGCCGAACTGCCGCAACGTGCCCTCCGCGACGGAGGTCGCGGTGACGTCACCGTTCGACCCGGTTTGGCCGATCACCGTGACCGTCTCGCCCGCCTTGAGGTCGGCGACGGTGCTCTTGGTGGTCTTGGTCACCCTGGTGCTTCCGGTGGTGGTCACCGTCTTCTCGGTGCCGTCCTGGGACTTCACGACGATCGTGTTGCCGCTGACCGACACGATGGTGCCGGCCGTGAATCCGCCGCCGGCGAAGCCTCCGGCACCTCCGCCGGCCGCACCTTCGCCGGTACCGCCCAGCCCGCGGGTGAAGCCGGCCGGCCCGCTGGCCTGGGCGGATGCCGCGGTCGCGTGCCCGATGAGCACTCCGCCGGCGAGACCGACCGCTAGGGTCGCGACCAGGGCCAGGGTCGGGGTGAGCCACTTGCGCCCGGCGGTCGGCGGGGTCGGCTGCGGAGCGGACGGCTGCGGCGCTGAGGCCGGGGCCGGGGTGGTGTCGAAGGTGTCAGACATGGGTTCTTCTCTTCTGTTGGGTGGTGGTGTCGGTTGGTCAGATGGCCCGAAGGGCCTGGATGGGGCGCATGGCGGCGGCGCGAGCAGCCGGGTAGACGCCGAAGAAAACGCCGATCGCCACGGACACGCCGAGGGCGAGTGGGATGGAGAACGGAAGGATCACCGGCAGGGTGCCCGTGATCGGGAACTGCGCGCCGATCACCGCCACGGCCACGCCGAGCACTCCGCCGAGCAGGGTGAGGGTCGCGGCCTCGGCGAGGAACTGGCCGAGGATCGCCCCGCGGGTGGCGCCGAGGGCCTTGCGGATGCCGATCTCCCGGGTGCGCTCGGTGACCGTGACGAGCATGACGTTGGTCACCCCGATGCCGCCGACCAGGAGGCTGATCGCCGCGATCGCGCCGAGCAGCGCCGTGAAGCTTGCCGCGCTGGTGGCGGCCGTCTGCAGGAGAGACCCCTGGTTGATGATCGTGTACGGCTCGTCGGCGGTGTTGGTGATGCCGAGAAGCTGGTTGAGCATGATCTCGACCTCGCCCTGAGCCGCGGCGACGGCATCCGCGTTCGTGGCCTCGATGGTGAGCGAGCTGACGGCGCCATAGCCGGTGAAGGACGCCTGGATGCGGCTGATCGGGGCGATGATCACCGAGTTCGGGTCGTTGAAACCGATGCTGCCCTGTTCGGCGAGGATGCCCACGATGGTGAGCGGGGTGCCGCCCACGGTCACCTGCTGGCCGAGCGCGGAACCGGTGGGGAACAGCTCTGAGGCGAGGGTCTGCCCGATCACGGCCACCTTCGCGGAGGTGGTGACGTCTTCGCTCGTGAATGACGCGCCGGTGGCGACCGAATTCGTGCCGAGGGTGAAGTAGGCGGGGGTCGTGCCGATCACCGAGATCGCGGTCTCCGACGCGGTGGTGGAGGCCACGGTGAGGCTCCCGGCGACCTGGGGGATCACGTCCCGCACGTGACCGAGCTTCGCGGCCTGGATCTGCCGACCCACCGCCATCGTGATCTGCTTGGTCGATCCGGTGCTCGCCGCGGCCTGGGCCCCGCCGCCACCACCACCGGTCGGCCGCACGGTCAGTGTGTTCGTGCCCAATTGCGAGATCGCGGAGTTCACGGTCTGGGCGGAGCCATTGCCCACCGCCAGCAGCAGGATCACGGAGGCCACTCCGATCATCACGCCGAGGAGGGTGAGGATCGAGCGCAGCTTGTTGGCGTTGATGCCGCGCAGGGCAGACAGGATCATTTCGACAAAGCTCATGAGCGCGATCCAGCCATCGGGGTGTTCACCGTGGTTCGGTCGGAGACGATGACCCCGTCGCTGAGGGTGATCACCCGGTGGGCCTGGTCGGCCACGTGTTCCTCGTGGGTGATCACCACGATGGTGCGGCCGTCCCTGGCCAGCAGGTCGAACATGGCGAGGATCTCGTCCGTGGATGCGCTGTCGAGGTTTCCGGTCGGCTCGTCCGCCAGCACGAGAGTCGGCGAGGTGACGAGGGCCCTGGCGATCGCGACGCGCTGCTGCTGGCCACCGGAGAGCTCTTGCGGCTGGTGGTTCGCGCGGTCGCCGAGGCCCACCATGTCGAGCGCCTCGAGGGCGCGCGTGCGGCGCTCGGCGCGGGGCACCCTGGCGTAGACGAGGGGCAGTTCGACGTTGCCGAGCGCCGACATCCTCGGCACGAGGTTGAAGGACTGGAACACGAAGCCCACCTGCCGGTTGCGGATCCGCGCCAGCTGGTTCTCATCGAGGGTCTTCACGTCGCTCCCGGCGAGAAGGTAGGTGCCGGAGGAGGCCACGTCGAGGCAGCCGAGCAGGTTCATCAGGGTGGACTTGCCCGACCCGGAGGGACCCATGATGGCCACGTAGTCGCCCTGCGCGATCTCCAGGGTGATGCCACGAAGGGCGTGCACGGCGGCGTCGCCGGTTCCGTAGACCTGGTGGATGTCCACGAGCTGCAGTACCGGAGTCGCCGCGGTCGTCTCGAGCGCGGTCATCCGTTGTTCCTCGGGGCGAATCCGCCGGTGCCGCCGGTGCCGCCGGGGCGGGTGCCGAAGCCGGCGCCCCCGCCGAATCCGGTGCGGCCGGTGCCGGTGCCCGTGCCCGTCGTCGTGGGGGTGACCACTCCCAGCGAGACCGTCTGGCCGGCCTTGAGCCCGGTCTTGATCTCGGTGCCGACGGTGCCGACGATTCCGAGGGTCACCGTCGTCACGGTCGTCTTGCCGTTGGCTCCGACGACCTTCACGGTGGAGACCCCGTTGGCGGTGGTGATCGCCGCCGTGGGCACGTAGAGCGCGTCGGCCGCCGAACTCTTGGTCGTGATCGCCACGGATGCCGTCTGGCCGAGGCGGAGCCCGGTCGGGATGCTGGCCAGAGTGATCGTCGTGGCGTACGTGACCACCGAATTGCTGGTGGTCGCCGTCGGCGCAATCGCCGTCACCGTGGCATCCGCCGTCTCTCCGGGCACGGCCGGGAAGGTCACGACGGCCTTCTGGCCGACGGTGACGGAGGCGATGTCCGCCTCCGCGATGCTCGCGCTCACGGTCATGGCCGAGACGTCGGCGATGGTCGCGAAGGCCGAACTGGAGGTCGACGCGGACGATGCCGACGAGGTCGACCCGGTTCCGGCCGACGACGAACTGGACGACCCGGAACCCGCGCTCTGGCCGACGACGCCGGTCAGACCGATCACGAGCCCGGCCGCCGGGGCGGTGAGGGTGGTGGCCCCGAGGTTCGACTGGTCCTTGGCGAGAGTCTGCGATGCGGTCGTGACCTGGTCCTGCGCCGTGGCGACCTGCTGTTTGGCGCTGTTCAGACTGGACAGGGTCTGCGCGGCCGTCGTGTTGGGACTGGCCGGCGTCGCCTCGGTCGCCGCGAGGGCCGCCTTCGCGTTCACGAGCTGGGTGCGGGCCTGGGCGAGCAGCGTCGTGTCGTTGTTGACGGCCTGCTGGAAGCTCGCCGTCTGCAGGGTGCCGAGAACCTGGCCGGCCGCGACCGTCTGACCGAGCGAGACGTTGACGGTGGCGATGGTGCCCGATACCCCGAAGGAGGCGGTGGCCTCGCTCACCGGGGCCACCGTCCCGCTCGCGGTAATGGTGTTGCTCACCACCCCCTGCTGCACCGTGGTGGTGAGCTGGGTGCCCGTCGACCCGGACGACGACGACGGGAAGATGAGAAAGTAGGTGCCGATGATCGCGCCGATGATGACAACGGCCAGCGAAACATTGATCACCACCGGTTTGCGAATGGTCATGATCGAAAACTGCCTCTCGCGGCTATGAACCCCATATGAATGGGCTGGGGGTCAGGCAAGAACGTCTGAGAGCCCTCGAGGGATCGTGGATTGCCGGCAAGTGCCGCGGAAAGGTCTCAGGAGAGGTAGGGCTGGAACATAGGTTTCTCATAGGAAACTCGCGATAGTAGGAGGAGTGACCACAGACAGCGTTTCCGCCGCGCCGAGCGCCGGCCCCAGGCTCCGCCGTGCAGACGGCTCTCCCGTTCGCGTCGTCGTCGTCGACGACGAACCGACACTGAGCGACCTGCTCAGCATGGCCCTGCGCTACGAGGGCTGGGAGGTGCGCACGGCCGCCGAGGGACGCACGGCGATCAGCGTGATCCGCGAGTTCCAGCCGGACGTCGTCGTGCTCGATGTGATGCTGCCGGACATCGACGGGCTGCAGGTGCTCAAGCGCCTCCGCGCGGACGGGCAGGACACGCCCATCCTCTTCCTCACCGCGAAGGACGCCCTCGACGACCGCATCGCCGGGCTCACCGCCGGGGGAGACGATTATGTCACCAAGCCGTTCAGCCTCGAGGAGCTCGTCGCCCGCCTTCGCGGGCTCATCCGCCGGTCGACGGTCGTCATCGCGGGCTCGTCCGACCCGCTCCTCCGGGTGGGCGACCTCGCCCTCGACGAAGAGAGCTACGAGGTGCGGCGCGACGGTCGGCTGATCGAGCTCACCGCCACCGAATTCGAGCTGCTGCGTTTCCTCATGCGCAACCCGCGCCGCGTGATGAGCAAGGCGCAGATTCTCGACCGGGTGTGGAGCTACGACTTCGGCGGCCGCTCCAGCATTGTCGAGATCTACATCTCCTACCTGCGCAAGAAGATCGACGCCGGCGAGAGCCCCATGATCCACACCGTGCGCGGCGTCGGGTACATGATCAAGGCCGCGGGATGACGCCGCCGACCACCCGCCCGCGGTGGTCGTTGCGTCGCCGCCTCGTTCTCGCCGTCGTCGGGCTGCTCGCGGCAGTCGCCATCGTGATCGGCGCGGTGAGCGTCGTCGCGCTGCAAAGCTTCCTCACCGGCAGGCTCGACCAGCAGCTCAGCCAGGCGAACGGACGATCCCAGAACGGCTTCGGGCCCCCCGGCGGCCCCACCGACGACTCCTCGACGCAGCCCTTCTCGAACGAGCGGCTGCGCGAGACCTTCGGGCGGCAGGCGCCGGACACCGTCATCGCGATCGCGACGGGATCCACAGCATCCGCCCTGCGCAAGGACCAGAACGGCACTCCGCAAATTCTCACCGCGGCGCAGAGTAAGCCGCTCGCGAGCGTGCCCGCCACCGGGCTTCCGATCACCGTGGATCTCGGCGGCGCCCTCGGCAGCTATCGCGCGGTCGCCGTCGAATACAGCGGGGGCGTGCGGGTCGTGACCGCCCTTCCGCTCGGCGAGGTGAGCACCACGGTGTTGCAGCTCGCCCTGGTCATCGCGATCGTGACCTCCCTCGGCCTTCTCGTCGCCGCCCTGCTCGGCGCGTGGATCGTGCGCGTGGCCTTGCGCCCGCTGGAGCGGGTCGTCGCCACCGCCACCCACGTCGCGGAGCTTCCGCTCGACCGCGGCGAGGTCGCGCTCGCCGTGCGGGTGCCGGAATCGGATGCCGACCCGCGAACCGAGGTCGGCCAGGTCGGAGCGGCCATCAACCAGATGCTCGGCCACGTGGCATCCGCGCTCACCGCCCGCCAGGCCAGCGAGAACAAGGTGCGCAAGTTCGTGGCGGACGCGAGCCACGAGCTGCGCACCCCGCTCGCCTCGATCCGCGGCTACGCCGAGCTCACCCGGCGGGGAAACCACGACCTGCCGGACGACGTCGTGCACTCGATCGGCCGGGTCGAGTCCGAGGCGACGCGCATGACGTCCCTCGTCGAAGACCTGCTGCTCCTCGCCCGGCTCGACGAGGGTCGCGACCTCGAAAGCGAACCGCTCGACCTGTCCCGCCTGCTGATCGATGCCGTGAGCGACGCCCATGCGGCCGGCCCCGACCACGAGTGGTCGCTCGACCTGCCGGAGGAGCCGGTGATGGTGGACGGCGACACGGCGCGGCTGCACCAGGTGGTCACCAACCTCCTTGCCAACGCCCGCGTGCACACCCCGTCGGGCACGAGCGTCGTCCTCTCGGTCTCGGTGGAGGGGGACAGCGCGGTGCTGACCGTGGCCGATGACGGCCCCGGCATCCCGAGCGACCTGGTGCCGGTTCTCTTCGAGCGGTTCGCGCGGGGGGACAGCTCGCGTTCGCGCGCGGCCGGCAGTACGGGACTCGGCCTCGCGATCGTGAGCGCGGTGATCGAGGGCCATCGCGGCATCGTCACCGTGGAGAGCGAGCCGGGGCGCACCGTGTTCCGGGTCGAGCTGCCGCTCGCCTCCCCGCTTCTCGGCAAGCCGGAGGCTTAGCGCGCCGCTGCCCATCGCGAGACGGCGAAGATGACAGACTGGATTTCCCCCACCGTTAGGAAATCGCATGAGAATCGCCGTCACGGGAGCCACCGGAAAGCTGGGACGCGCCGTCGTCGAGCGCCTGCGCACCTCTGGACACTTCGTCATCGCCCTCGACATCGTCGGCGCGCGCGGTCCCGAATTCACGCAGGTCGACTTCACCGACTACGGCCAGACCGTGGATGCGCTGTTCGGCATCAACGACCGTCACGACGGCCTGGATGCGGTGGTTCACCTCGCGGCGGCGCCGGCTGGCGGCATCCTGCCGGACTCGCAGACCTTCCACAACAACATGTCGGCCACCTTCAACGTGTTCCAGGCCGCACGCCGCGCCGGCATCAAGAACATCGTCTACGCGTCGAGCGAGACCGTGCTCGGCATCCCGTTCGAGACCCCGCCGCCGTACATCCCGGTCGACGAGGAGTACGACACCCGGCCGGAGTCGATCTACTCCCTCACCAAGCACCTCGAGGAGCAGCTGGCGATCAAGCTCGTGCGCTGGGACCCGGAACTCAGCATCACCGGACTGCGATTCTCCAACGTGATGGATGTCGCGGACTACGCGGCGTTCCCGTCCTACGACGCCGACGCCCGGCTGCGCAGCTGGAACCTCTGGGGATACATCGACGCGCGAGATGGCGCCCAGGCCGTGGAGCGCGCCCTTCTGCGCAACGTGCCCGGCTTCGAGGCGTTCATCATCGCCGCGAGCGACACGACCATGAGCCGGTCGAGCGCGTCGCTCGCCGCGGAGGTCTTTCCGAATGTCACGGTCACCAAGGAACTCGGCGAGACCGAGACCTTGCTCTCGATCGACAAGGCTCGTCGCCTGCTCGGGTTCGAGCCGGAGCACTCCTGGCGAAACCATGCCCAGGCGTGACGGTGCATAGGCGTACCCGTGCATAGGCGCGCCATCGCGATCGCCGTCCTGGCGCTCGCGATGGTGGGCCTGGGGACGCGCCCCGCCCTGGCCACCGACGAACCCCGGGTTCCCGAGGAGGTCGCCTCGTATTTCGCCACCGGTCTCGTTCCGAGGCTCGCCGACCTCTATGGCACGAGCAGCTACGACTCGACGACGAAGGTCGGGACGGTGCGCCGAGTGCTCGCCTTCACCACGGCGTTCCGGTCGGGCGCCGACACGACCCCCACCGAACTCACCAACAATTGGGTCGCGCCGATTTCCAGCAAGGGTGACGTCGTGCTCGGTCTCGCGACGGTCTGGATCAACCCCGGCAGCGACCAACCGGAACTCGCCAACTTCGCGCCGGGCACCGCGACGGTGGCCGCTCTCGCGGCTGCTCCGACGGGTGCCCTGCTCGTGCGAGACGACCGGACCGAGGCCTGGTTCGCCTCGGATGGCACGACGATAACGCCGCTCGTACCGGGAACGTCTGGCATCAAGGCCGCCCTGCCGACGGCGGAGTTCGGCAAGAGACTCGTGGCCGAGTCGCCCGCCCCCGCCGCCGCCGGCCCGCCGAACCAGGGTCTCCTGGTGGCCGGCATCGTGCTCGGGATCGTGGTGGTGCTGCTCGCGGGGTTCGTGTTGTTGCCCGATCGGCGCCGACGCGCTCGTGGTGCGTCCGAGGCTGTCGCCGTCCCCCATGGTCCCGCCCCTGATCCTCCTGCCGAACCGGCCGCGGATCCGATCGCGCCGCCGGTTCAGCCGAAGCGACCAGCGACGGCGAAGCCGAAGCCGACCATGGCCGCGAAGACGAGCACGCCCGCGAAGACGAGGACGAAGACGCCCTCGGCCGCAGCCAGTTCTGGCGGCGATCGCGACGCCTGACCGGTCGCGAGGCGCCCCGCGAGCGGCCGTGTTGCACGGCGGCCACTTCATCCCGTAGTCTTGACCACAGCCAAAGACCGCCGGTTATCGGCGTGCGACGATTCGAGAGAATCGCAGCCGCCGGTCGAATGTTCGCGACAGCGAAGACCTGCGCAGGTGTATTGAGAATTCCTTCCATGGTTTAGCTCCGGGTTGGTTTGGCTCCGTGCGCTTGCGCCGGAGCTTTTTTGTTGTCGTGGCACGGCCCGGTGGTCCGGACCGCACAACCACGCACCACAAATCCATTACTAGGAGCCACATGGCGAACAAGGAAGCTTCGGTCGCCGAGCTCACGGACAAGTTCCGCGACTCGACCGCCGTACTGCTCACCGAGTACCGCGGGCTCACTGTCGCTCAGCTGAAGACGCTGCGCACCACTCTCAGTGAGAACGCCACGTACTCCGTGGTGAAGAACACGTTGACCAAGATCGCCGCGAACGCGGCTGGCATTTCGTCGTTTGACGACGACCTTGCCGGTCCGTCCGCGATCGCGTTCGTGCACGGTGACCCGGTCACCGTTGCGAAGGGTCTTCGCGACTTTGCCAAGGCAAACCCGCTGCTGGTCATCAAGGGTGGTTACTTCGACGGTAACCCCCTGACCCCGGCAGAGGTCATCAAGCTCGCGGATCTCGAGACCCGAGAGGTGCTGCTCGGCAAGCTTGCCGGCGCCTTCAAGGCCTCGCTGTTCGGCGCGGCGTACATGTTCAACGCTCCGCTCGCGAAGGCCGTTCGCACGGTCGACGCGCTGCGCGAGAAGCAGGATTCCGCGTCCTAACTCCGCAAGGACGTTAGACACCGCGGCTTACAACGAGAAAAACAAGGAGAAATATCATGGCAAAGCTTTCAGGCGACGACCTCATCGAAGCATTCAAGGAGCTCACGCTCATTGAGCTCAGCGAGTTCGTCAAGAAGTTCGAAGAGGTCTTCGAGGTCACCGCGGCCGCCCCGGTTGCTGCTGCTGCTGCCGGTGGAACCGCCGCTCCGGTCGAAGAGGTCGAAGAGAAGGACTCCTTCGACGTCGTCCTCGAGTCCATCGGCGACAAGAAGATCCAGGTCATCAAGGAGGTCCGTGCCCTCACGAGCCTCGGCCTCGGCGAGGCCAAGGCCGTTGTGGACAACGCCCCCGGCGTCGTGCTCGAGGGTGTCAACAAGGAGACCGCCGAGAAGGCCAAGGCTCAGCTCGAAGAAGCCGGCGCCACCGTCACCCTCAAGTAGTCGACGCCCTTCGGGGCTCAGCTTGCGGTAACGCTCGATGCGAGGGCGTCGTCCCGAACGGGACGGCGCCCTTCGTCGTTGAGACGCGGATGTCCCGAACGGGCACGCACAAGAGGCCCCCTGGCGACGCTGCCAGGGGGCCTCTGCTTGTGGGATCCGGGTGGCGCGGGACACGCCGTAACCACTCGGCATGTCCCG
The DNA here is from genome assembly GCF_043726815.1 of Lacisediminihabitans sp. Lineage (NCBI taxonomy): Bacteria > Bacillati > Actinomycetota > Actinomycetes > Micrococcales > Microbacteriaceae > Lacisediminihabitans > Lacisediminihabitans sp. The sequence goes on along the minus strand of NZ_JAYSJZ010000119.1, from coordinate 4,153 downwards.
CGCCTGTGCCGTCTGCGCCGCATCGTCCGGGATCAGGGACGGACGTTGCAGCGCCCTCGAGGAGCCGACCGACGGCGATGTCGACCCATGGAGCGCCGAGCGAATCGTGTGACCGATTGCTCTCGCCTGAGGCTACTTGCGATTGGCATTCGTTGTCCACCATAATGAGGACGCGTCGCCACCGGATTTCTCGCGATGGACGACGTGAATCCTGCGAGTTGTACCCCGATCTGTGTGTGGACTAGACAGTCTTACCCTCTGGCTAGCCCGGTTCAGCGCGTTGATGGGGGCACGGCCCGCCTGCACGACGCGGCAGCGGCGGGGCCATCGGTCCCGGCGCTGTCGCGGTGGGGCTGCTCTGGCTATGGGTCTGCTCTGGCGGTGAGTCTGGCGGCCGCGTTCAGTGCACCGGAACTCCGGCGGGCGCCGTCGTGCTGCGCCTCACGGTCAGGTGTACCGGCATCGTCACCCTTTCGTCCTCGAGGGGTCCCCGATCGCTGGTGAGCCGTTCCATGATCATCTCGACCGCCTTGGCGCCCTGGTCGACCGGATACTGCTCGAGCGTCGTCAGCCCGAACATCTCGGCCAGGTTGTGGCCGTCGATCCCCACGATGGAGACCTGTTCCGGCACCGCGATGCCGAGTTGCCGGGCCGCGACGATCGCGCCGATCGCGATCTCGTCGCAGCCGGCGACGATTGCGGTCGGCCGCGAGCCGGGGTCGCCCAGTACGGAGAGCGCCCCCGCGTAGCCGCCGGGAATCGTGTAAGGCACCGCGCGGAAGTCGTCAGGATGCTCGATCCCGGCGGCGTCGAGGGCCTCTCTCATGCCGGCGAGACGCTGGGCGTGCACCCGGAAGTCCATCTGCTCGTTGAGGTCTCCGCCCAGGTGCATGATGCGGGTGTGGCCGAGGCTCAGGAGATGCTCGGTCATGAACCGGGACGCGCGCACGTCGTCGATGCTGAGGGACGAGATGCCGTCGATGTCCCCTCCGATGCTCACGATCGGCTTTCCGAGTGACTTGAGCAGCGCGACCTCGTGCGAGGTCAGGGCCACGTCCACGGCGATGACCGCATCCACGCGCTTGCGCACCAGAAAGTAGTCGAAGATGCGCTCTCGCAAGGCCGCGTGCGGGCTGAGGCGATAGAGGGTGAGGTCGTAGCCCGCTCCGATGAGGGCGCTCTCGATGCCCTCGAGCACCTCGGCGAAGAACCAGCGGTTGACGAAGGGGATGACCACACCGACGTTGCGGCTCCGGCCGGTGACCAGGCTCGCCGCATTGGACGAGACCACGTAGCCGATCGCCGCGGCGGCCCGTTCCACCTTGGTCCTGGTCTCCTCGGAGACGTAGCCGCGGCCGCTGAGCGCCCGGGATGCGGTGGATTTCGAGACGCCCGCGAGGCGCGCGACGTCGGCGATTGCACTCACAAGCACCCCATCTCCTTCGGCAGCGGCTCGGCGGAGCACAGCCTAGCGACCTTTTCGGTCGAATGGAACCGGTTCCACATGGTAGCGCTCCCACGGCGGGAATGTGGATCACGTGGATCTCTTGAACGCGACACGCGCGTGACGAAAACGTTAGATTACAGGCCGCACCAAGCGCTTGCAGAAACCCCTCGCGGTGTCGTAGTTTGTCGAGTGGAACCGGTTCCCTATCGTCCGCCTGCGCGTGTACCAGCGCCGGCGAACCGGCGACACAGCACTGTCCAGTCCGCGTTCAGCCATGAACACCTGCGGAAGAACCTCAATGAGGAGGAGTTACATGAGTTCCACCGTGCACCGCCGCATCACAGCCCCACTCGTTTTTCTTACCATCGCGGGTCTTGCTCTCGCCGGCTGCTCGTCAGGGGGCGGCTCCACCTCATCGTCGGCCAAGGGTCCGGGCGACGCCGGCAAGGCCGACGGAGTCGTGACCATCTACGGCACGATCGTCGACACCGAGGCCGAGCTCCTGCAGAAGTCCTGGGCCGACTGGGAGAAGAAGAACAAGATCACGATCAAGTACGAGGGCTCGAAGGAGTTCGAGACGCAGATCAGCGTCCGTGCCCAGGGCGGCAACGCGCCCGACATCGCGATCTTCCCGCAGCCCGGCCTGCTGAAGGACCTCGCCTCTCGCGACTTCATTCAGCCCGAGCCGGCCGCGGCAGCAGCCAACGTGAAGAAGAACTGGTCCAAGGACTGGGCCGGCTATGCCTCGTCAGGCGGAACCCTCTACGCCTCGCCGCTCATGGCGAGCGTCAAGGGCTTCATCTGGTACTCGCCGGCGAAGTTCAAGGAGTGGGGCGTCGAGGTGCCCAAGACGTGGGACGAGCTTCTCACCCTGACCAAGACCATCCAGGCGAAGACCGGCAAGGCCCCGTGGTGTGCCGGATTCGGCTCGGATGCGGCGACCGGCTGGCCGGGAACCGACTGGGTCGAAGACCTCGTGCTTCGCCAGGCCGGAGCGGAAACCTACGACAAGTGGGTGAGCCACAAGATCCCGTTCACCGACCCGGCCATCAAGAAGGCGTTCGACAGCGTCGGCGACATCCTCAAGAACCCGGCCTACGTGAACGCCGGTCTCGGAGACGTCAAGTCGATCAACGCTACGCCGTTCGGTGACGTCGCCCGGGTAGTCGGAAACGGCTCCTGCGCGTTGACCCACCAGGCGTCCTTCTTCGATGGATTCATCCAGGACCCGAAGAACGGCAACGCGACAGTCGGACCGGACAAGCAGGTCTGGGCCTTCATCACCCCGCCGATCGATGCCAGTGCCGGCCCGGCCGTCACCGGTGGTGGCGAGATGGTTGCCGCGTTCTCGAACGACAAGGACACCCAGAAGGTGCAGGAGTACCTCTCGAGCGGAGACTGGGCGAACAGCCGCGTCAAGCTCGGCGGTGTGATCAGCGCCAACAAGGGCCTCGACCCGAAGAACGCGTCGAGCCCGATCCTGCAGCAGGCCATCAAGACGCTCCAGGACCCGAAGACGACGTTCCGCTTCGACGCGTCTGACCTGATGCCCGGTGTCGTCGGTGCTGGTTCGTTCTGGACCGGCATGGTCGACTGGATCAACGGCAAGTCGACGGACGATGTCTTGAAGACCATCGACGCGTCATGGCCGGCCAACTAGCGACTCCGGTCGCCTAAGTAACACCCAGCGCGAGGGGCCGGCAGAGAGAATTTTCTTTGCCGGCCTTTCCGCACCCCATTGCTACGGTGTCTAATGCAGATGCGAGTGCAGTTGCATCCGGATCCGCAGGCTCCTGAGTCCACTGCCGTACTCGAAAGGGCACAATGTCAGATTTCTTCCACTGGATAGCGACACTTCCCGCGCTGGTCCAGATCCCCCTCGTCGTCGGAGCGTTCGTCGCCGCCGTGGCTGTCATCCTGTTCTTCGTCGAAATCGCACCGCGGTCGGGACGCAAGTACACGATCATCCGCCTCGCCGTGTGCGTGCTCGCCCCGCTGCTCGTCTTCCTCTTCCTCGGATCGGTCCTCTGGGCGGCCGGTGTCGCGGCGGTTCTCGGCGGCATCTTCTTCATCCTCGATTACCGGGCCAAGCAGGGCGCCGGCTACCTCTTCCAGCTGGTCGGCTTTCTCGCGCCGGCATTGATCCTGCTGCTGATCGGACTCGTCTACCCGACGATCTCCACGACCATCGCGGCCTTCCAGAACAGCCGCGGCAACCGGTTCGTGGGCCTCGAGAACTTCCAGTGGATCTTCACCCAGCCCACGGGCATCCGGGTGGTGGTGAACACCATCATCTGGGTGCTCATCGTGCCGGCGTTCTCGACCGCGATCGGGCTCGCCTACGCCGTCTTCATCGACAAGTCGCGCGGCGAGAAGTTCTTCAAGATCCTGGTCTTCATGCCGATGGCGATCTCGTTCGTCGGTGCCTCGATCATCTGGCGCTTCGTCTATGCCGCGCGCCCGGCGGGCCAGAACCAGATCGGTCTTCTCAACCAGCTAGTGGTGCTCTTCGGCGGTCAGCCGACCGACTTCGTTTCGATCTCGCCATGGAACACCTTCTTCCTCATCATCGTGCTCGTCTGGATCCAGACCGGATTCGCGATGGTTGTGCTCTCGGCGGCCATCAAGGGCGTGCCGACCGAGCAGCTGGAGGCCGCGGAGCTTGACGGCACGAACGCCTGGGAGCGGTTCATCAATGTGACCGTG
>NZ_JAYSJZ010000118.1:0-4610 GCF_043726815.1 Lacisediminihabitans sp. | reverse complement strand
GTTACCTTGGGTGGATCTGGCCGGACCCCGATCAGCGAGGTCAACAGCCACGTGGTCTCGAATGCGCCGATCGTGTCGCGAATGCCTGGGAAGTCACAGTTTCTCCGGAGGTCTGCACGCTGCGAGCGAAATCCGGGGCGGAATGTGCCCGAAATCGGCCGCGCGGCTCGAAAGCTCCGGAGAAACGCGGGTCGGGATGCGCGGGTCGGGATGCGCGGGTCGGGAAACGCGCGGCGGGATGCGCACGGTGGGATGCCCGCGGCGGGATGCGCCGGATGCGCGGCGGGGGAGCACGAAGGCCCGGTCGGTGCGGAATCCGCGCCGGCCGGGCCTTCGGAGGAGCCGGTGGTTACTTCGTCAGTCCGTCGACGTAGGCCTGGTTCGCGGCGATCCACTTCTTCACGATCGGCGTGTAGTCCTTCACATCGCCGGTGCCGTTGTACATCTTGTTCTCGAGCGAGAAGAGCCGCTTCGAGTCGAGCTTGAAGCCCTTCACCCAGCCGCTCAGCTTGGGGAAGTCCTTCGAGAACGAGGTGCTGCCGAGGGAGTGGATCGACTCGGCCGACCCGAGGGTGCCCTTGGGGTCCTTGAGGTCCTTGATCGGGAACGCGTCGTACGCCCACTGCGGGCGCCACAGGGTGACCGCGATGTTCTCGCCCTTGCTCGTCGCGGACTTCAGCTCGGAGAGCATCGCCGGGGTGGAGGAGGTGACGAACTTCATCTTGCCGAGGCCATAGCCCGGGATCACCTTGTCGGTGACGGCCTTGGTGAGGCCGGCGCCCGGCTCGATGCCCACGAGCTTGTTGTCGAATTTGCCGGCGTTCTTCGCCAGCTGGTCGAGCGAGTCGATCGGGGCATCCTTGTTCACCGCGACGGTGAGCTTGGCGTCGGAGTTCCAGGCGCCGAGGTCGTCGATCTTGTCGCCGTACTGCTTGAGGTACGAGGCGTGCGTGGTGGGTAGCCAACCGTCGAGCGCGAGGTCGTAGTCGCCGGTGCTCACGCCGGCGAAGACCGGACCGGCGTCGGCGTACTTGAGCTTCACCGAGTAACCCTTCTTCTCCAGGATCGACTTCCACAGGTACGAGGCAGCCTCGCCCTCGGGCCAGCCGTTGAACACTCCGATGGTGACGTCGGCCTTGTCGCCGTTCGAGGGTCCGGCCGCGCCGGCGCCCGACGAGCACCCCGTGATCGCCACGAGGGCTGCTGCTGTCACGGCGACTGCCGCGAGGATGTTCTTCTTCTTCATTGTGTTCCTTTCGTTCCGGTGCCGGGCACCGGGAGATTGGGTCAGACTCTGGCGGGCTCGGCGGCCCGGTCGCTGTCGGAGCCTTCGGCGGTCGGGGAGTCGGACGCGACCCCCGCGGCATCCGCAGGACGCCTCGCACGGAAGGGCCAGCGGCGCGGGCCGGACGAGCCGAGGGATGCCGTGATGCGGTCGAGCAGGATGGCGAGGATCACGACGGCGAGTCCCGCCTCGGCACCCAGGCCGACGTCAATGCGGCTGAGGGCCTGGATGATGTCGCCGCCGAGCCCTCCCGCCCCGACCATGCTGGAGATGACGACCATGGACAGCGACAGCATGATGACCTGGTTGACCCCGGCCATGATCGTCGGCTTGGCGAGCGGCAACTGGATCTGCCGAAGGATGCGCCCGGGCGATGAGCCGAACGCGTGGCCGGCCTCGATGACCTCCCGGTCGACGCCGCGGATGCCGAGCTCGGTGAGCCGCACCCCCGGCGCGAGCGAGAACGCGATGGTGGCGACGATCCCGGGCACCACGCCGATCCGGAACAGGATGATCGCGGGAATGAGGTAGACGAACGCCGGCATCGTCTGCAGGAAGTCGAGCACCGGCTTGATCACGGCCGAGGCCGCGTTGGAGCGGGCGGCCCAGATGCCGATCGGGATGCTGATGGCGATAGCGATCGTCGCCGCGACGAGGGTGAGGGCAAGCGTGTCCATCGCGTTGCCCCACTGGTCGAGGCCGGCGATCAGCACCAGGCCGATCGCGGCACCCGATCCGAAGACCCAGCCCCTGGCCCACACGGACAGGGCGACGAAGAACAGGATCACCACCCAGAACGGCGGGGTGGCGAGCGCGAAGTCGACGGCGTCGTAGAAGCCGCCGAAGATCGCCCGGACGGCGTCGAAGAACCCGCCGCCGGTTGCCGTGATGAAGTCGACGATGGCCGTGGCCCAGTCTCCGACGGGGATGCGGAAGCCGTTCATTTGCTGCCTTCGTTCGCGGTCGCGAAGTCGCCCAGCGGCTGCTGCGCCGTGGCGAGCAGGGTCTGGGTGATCACCTCGACGGAAATGGTGGGGGCCGGCTCGACCAGGTCGATCTCGCCGGTGGTGGTGGACACGTTGCCGAGGGCCCCGAGGAGCGTCACTCGCGGGATCACCCCGAGCAGCCGGTCGCGGGAGTCGACGACGGCCACGGGCAGCGCGCTCTCGACCGAGGCCTCGAAGAGCTCGGAGAGAGCGGTCTCGCCTGTGACGGAGCCGGTCGGAGGCTCGATCACCGACGAGAGGTCGGGGTCGGTGTTGCGCACGAGACGCATCACGTCCCCGTCGCGAACAACGCCGAGGTAGCGCCGTCCCTCGCCGACGACGAACACCGCCGAGGTCTGCAGGTCCCGCATCACACGGAGTGCCGCCCGCGGGCCGGCGGTCAGCGACACGAGGGCGCGAACCGGCTCCATCACGCTCGCGGCGGTCAGCACCCGCGCCCGGTCGACGTCCTTCACGAACTGGGCGACGTAGTCGGTGGCCGGGTCGGTGAGGATCTCCTCGGGCGTTCCCACCTGCACGATGCGGCCATCCCGCATCACGGCGATCCGGTCGCCCAGGAACATCGCCTCGTTGAGGTCGTGGGTGATGAAGATGATCGTCTTGTCGTACTCCGCCTGCAGCTCGATCAGCTGCTCCTGCATCTCGCGGCGGATGAGCGGGTCGAGGGCCGAGAAGGCCTCGTCCATGAGCAGGATGTCGGTGTCTGCCGCGAGGGCCCTGGCGAGTCCCACCCGCTGCTGCATTCCGCCGGAGAGTTCACCGGGAAGCTTGTGCTCCCAGCCGTCGAGGCCGACGCGCCGAACCACGGCGAGCGCCCGTGCGCGCCGTTCGGCGGCAGGCACTCCCTGGATCTCCAGCGAGTAGGCCGCATTGTCGAGCACCGTGCGGTGGGGCAGCAGGGCGAAGTGCTGGAACACCATCGACACACTGCGACGGCGTACCTCCCGCACCCGGGCCGGCGAGGCCCCGGTGATGACCGTGCCGTCGATGGTGACGGTTCCGGATGTCGGCTCGACGAGTCCGTTGAGCATGCGGATGAGCGTGGACTTGCCGGAGCCGGACAGCCCCATGACCACGAAGATCTCGCCCTTCTTCACCTCGAAGGACGCGTCGATGACGGCGGGGGTGCCTGTGCGGCCCACGACGTCGCGGCTCTCGCCGTTTTCGAGTCGCCGCACGGCATCCCGAGGCCGACGACCGAAGAATTTGTACAGGTTGTGCGCCGTGACGGCGATGGAATCGGACACGTGTTCTCCCCATGCGCCGCAACGATCGAAACCGCCGCGGGTGGCATTCGTACTCTCGTCCGGGTCTGTGTCGCGGCGGTGGACTCACCCGTCAAGCATTGGGCGAATCTGCGCCCTGCGATCGGAGTCTTCCGCTGGTGCAGCCACGGGGCGGCACCGACGACACCAGACCATACGTTGACGCCCCGTGAGAGGGGGCACGAGCGCGGGCTGGGCTCTGTGGGTCTTTGAAGACCACGGAAGACTTTACCAACACCCGGCGTAACTACCGGCTGTGGGCAGCCAGCACAACCGGCTTCGCGGCCGCCCCGCGCGGGCCGAATCGCCCGAAGCCGCAGGGATGCGCGGAGGCGTGCCTCCCTCGCAAAGAAACTTTGAAACGTGTCGTATTGGAGTGCCCGGCCCGGGCGTGTTGCTCAGTCGAGGAGCAGCGCCGGCTCCTCGATGATGCTCGCGACATCCGCCAGGAATCGGCTCGCGACGTCCCCGTCCACGATCCGGTGATCGAAGCTCGCGCCGAGGGTCGTCACGAACCGCGGCCGCACCTCGCCGTCGACCACCCACGGCTTCTGCTTGATCGTGCCGAGGGCCACGATCGCGGCCTCGCCGGGGTTGAGGATCGGCGTTCCCGTGTCCATGCCGAAGACGCCGATGTTCGTCACGGTGATCGTGCCGCCCGCCTGCTCGACCGGAGAGGTCTTGCCGTCGCGGGCCGTGATCGTGAGCTGCTCGATCGCGGACGCCAGCTCGCGGATGGACAGCTCCTGCGCATCCTTGATGTTCGGCACGATCAGACCCCGCGGGGTTGCCGCGGCGATGCCGAAGTTCACGTAGTGCTTGACGATGATCTCGCTGTCGGTCCACTGAGCGTTCACCGTGGGATTGCGACGCACCGCCCAGATCATCGCCTTCGCCATGATCAGCAGGGGCGACACCTTCACCCCGGCGAAGTCGGCCGAGTTCTTCAGGCGCTTGACGAACTCCATGGTGCGTGTCGCGTCCACATCCACGAAGAGGCTCACGTGGGGCGCGCTGAACGCGCTCGACACCATGGCGGTGGCGATGGCCTTT
>NZ_JAYSJZ010000117.1:0-17675 GCF_043726815.1 Lacisediminihabitans sp. | reverse complement strand
CCACGGTCGCGCCCACCGGTCGCGCGCTGGTCTGGGTGCACGGGGGCGCCTTCATCGGCGGTCACCTCGACATGCCCGAGTCGAACTGGGTCGCCCGCGAGCTCGCGAGCCGCGGCATCCCGGTGCTCGCCGTCGACTACAGCAAGTGCCTCGCCGGCATCCACTTCCCGGTGCCCGCCGACGACGTGCTCACCGCCTGGCGGTACGCCCGCGCCGCGGCACCCGACCTGCTCGGGGTCGCCCCGGCGTCGCTCGCACTCGGCGGCGCGAGCGCGGGGAGCACGCTCGCCGCCGGTGTCGTGACCCAGCTCGTGGCGACAGGGGAACCAGTGCCATCCGGCCTCGTGCTCGTCTACCCCCTGCTGCATCCGAACGGGCGCGACGCCACCGCACCTCTCGATCCGACGGCACCCCTCGACGAGCTGGCGCTCAACTACGCGGGATCGCCGGGGGCCCTCGCCAACCCGCGGGCGTTCCCGGGCGTCGGGGACGGCGCCGGCTTCCCGCCCACGCTGATCGTGGTGTGCGAGAACGATGAGCTGCGGCCCTCGGGGGAGGCCTTCGTAACGACCCTCGAGCGGGCCCGCGTGCCGGTGGACCTCCACCTCGAGCCCGGCGCTGAGCACGGCCACATCGACCACCCGGGCGACCCCGGCGCCCAGAAGACGCTCGACGCCATGACCGCGTGGCTCTCGCGGTGACGGGAGGCGGCGCAGCGACCGACCCGACCCTCGAGGAGGAGCTCCACGCCTTCCGGGAGCTGATGCTCGTCCCCGGCGCGAGGATCGACTTCGGTGCGCTCGGCTCGTCGCAGGCAATGAAGCGGGTCCGGAGCGCCGAGGAGGCCCGACGTCTCACGGACTGGGCGAACCTCGGCCGATACCGGGCGGGCAACCACATTCTGCGCGCGAACGGCAGTGCCGCCGTCGTGTTCGTCGGCGCGTCGATCATCGAGAACTGGGCTCAGGCCGACCCGGAACTCTTCACGAACGGATGCGTCAACCGCGGGATCGGCGGTCAGACCAGCGCGCACGTGCTCTTACGGTTCATGGCCGACGTCGTGCGCCTGGGCCCGCGGGTCGTGCACCTCATGGTGGGGACCAACGATGCCGCGGGCAACGCCGGTCCGGTGAGCGATGAGGAGTTTCGGAACAACGTTGTGAGCATGGTCGAGATCGCCGAAGCGCACGGCATCCGGGTCATCGTCAGCAGCATCCCGCCCGCGGGGTCGTTCCCCTGGCAGCCCGACGTCGACCCGATCGGGACGATCGCGCGCTGGAACGGATGGCTGCGGGAGTTCGCGGACGAGCGGGGACACGTGTACGCCGACTACGTTGCGGTGCTGGCCGACGGCTCCGGTGGCATGCGCGCTGAGCTGACCAACGACGGAGTGCACCCTCATCGGCTCGGCTACGACCTCATGCGTCCCATCGTCGAGAGGGCCCTCCGCGAGGCCCTGGACGATTGAGCGATCAGTCGGGTCGGTGGGTCTCCGACTCCACGATGCGCCCGGCCTCCTCGAACAGTGCCCGCATCCACGCGTGCTCCGGATCTCGGCCGTGCACGGGATGCCACCACAGCGCGTTGACGAGCGGTGTCGGCTCGAACGGGAGCCGAACTACGCGGATCCCGCCGCCGCTCAGGGCTACCGGTGCCAGAGCGCCCTGGATGAGGCCGATTCGATTCGTGCCCCGGATGAAGTGCGGAAGGGTGAGGAAGCTCTCGACGACGACCTCGACCCGGGGCTCGACACCGAGCTGCTGCACCTGACGGGCCGCCGAGGTATACGCGGAGCGAGACAGGAAGGTCATGACCCATGGCAGCCGGGCGGTGTCGTCCATCGTGAGTCGCTCACCGACCTCACTCTCGTCCGCGACTACCGCGAGCCAATCGTCCCGCCAGAGATCCGTGAACGGCAGATCGGAGATGTGGCCGTGGGGGATCACCATGCCATCGACGGAGCGGAGCCGGTTGGAGACGTCCTCGACGATCGACGGATTGTGCAGCATGAACCGGAAGCGCACGCCGGGGGCGCGCGTGGCGGCCAACTCCGAGACCACGCGCCCGATCGTGACGAAGCCGTAGTCGGACCCATAGATGGAGAACTCGCGGGTCGACTCCGTGGGCGACCAGGTCGCCTGGGATTCGAACACGCGCCGAGCCGCCTCGAGGGCAGTCGTCGTGTGCTCCGTCAGTCGAAGGGCGAAGGGGGTCAGCTCGTAGGCGTTTCCGCGGCGCGAGAGTATCTGGTCGCCGAAATGCGTGCGCAGGCGGGCAAGAGACGCGCTGAGGGCCGGCTGGCTGAGATGCAGGCGCTCCGCGGCACGGGTGACGCTCTGCTCGGTGAGCAGAGCATCGAGCGAGACCAGCAGGTTGAGGTCCAGGCGCGAGAGCAGGGGCTGGTCGGACACGGCGGCAGTCACCTCGCAAGATCGGAATTCCATCGTATCGCTCCTGCTAATTAGCGGACAGCTCTTCATCACACTGGCTGATACCGACATCGCATCTATTCTTATGCGCGACTTTGTACTTGTTATGTCTCTTTTCGATTAATCTGTGGCACCATGGAGGCGAGGCTCACCGCCGAGGCTCGCCACGACACCTGCTCAGGAGATCTCCATGTACCAACTGGCGCCCAACATCGAACTGCTCTTCACCGAGGCCGGGGACTACCAGGACCGGGTGCGCGCCGCGGCCGCGGCCGGCTTCACCGCCGTCGAGATGTGGGGACCCACCGGGGTGGACGCGCCGGCCAAGCCGAAGGACATCCCCGCCGTCAGGGCCGCACTTCAGGAGACCGGGCTCGTGCTCACCGCGCAGCTCTCCGAGCCTCGGACGCAGTTCATGATCCCGCCTTTCGACGAGTCGCCCTTCTTCAACAAACTCGACGAGGGGGTCGCCATCGCCCAGGAGCTCGGCTGCAGCCGCATCGTCGTCGGCAGCGGTACCGGGTTCGGCGGAAGCAAGCGCCAGGTGCAGCTCGACAAGCTCATCGACATCTACACCCGCGCGAGCGCCCAGATCGCCGGCTCGGGCATCACGCTTGTGCTCGAGCCCGTCAACGTGCGCGTTGATCACCCCGGCTCACTTCTCGATCGCACGGCCGAGGCGGTCTACGTCGCTCGGGGAGTCGACTCCCGGTTCTTCGGAGTGCTCTACGACCTCTACCACTCCACGGTCGAGGGAGAGGATCCGGCGACGGAGCTCGCCAACGCTGGCGACACCGTGCGCTACGTGCAGATCGCGGATGCCCCTGGGCGCGGTGAACCCGGCACGGGGTCGATCGACTGGCCGGCCGCGCTCGGCGTGCTGCGCGCCTCCGGCTACGACGGACCGATCGGCCTCGAGTACTATCCGACGACCGAGTCCGCCGAGTCGGTGCGACTCATCCAGGCACTGGCAGCGGAAGCGTGAGCGGCCGGTACCCGGACGAGGTCGACGTCGTCATCGTCGGTAGTGGCCCGGCGGGAGCGACGTACGCCCGCATCCTGAGTGAAGAGGCGCCCGCACTCACCATCGCGATGTTCGAGGTCGGCCCGACCGTGTCGCAGCCCCCCGGCGCGCACGTGAAGAACATCGCCGACCCGGGCGAGCGATCTCGCGCCCAGACGCTGTCGGAAGGTCCTCACGCGCAGGAGAGCACCGACCGGGTCGGCGGGATCGTCAAGACCTCGCAGAGGCGTGCGCGACCGGGGACGTTCCTGCTCGAAAGCGGCTATCAGGTCGAGGGCGAGGATGGTCTTCCCGTCGCGGCCATGTCGAGCAATGTGGGCGGCATGGCCGCGCACTGGACCGGCGCGTGCCCGCGCCCGAACGCCAGCGAACGGATTGCACTCCTGGACGCCGATGGCAGCCTCGACAGGCTGCTCGACGAGGGCGAGCGGCTGCTTGGCGTGACCGTGGACGCCTTCGACAGCTCTCCCTACGCGGAGCTCGTGCGCGAGCGGCTCGCCGCCGCCGAGGATGCCGGACGCGTCGCGTCGACCCACATACAGCGGATGCCGCTTGCGGTCCACCGCCGCGGCGACGGAAATCTCGTGTGGTCGGGATCGGATGTCGTGTTCGGCGACATCACCCGCTCCAATGCGCGGTTCACTCTCTGGGACGAATCCCGCGTCGCGCGGGTACTGATCGAGGATGGTCGCGCGGCAGGTGTTGTCGTGACCGACAGGCGCTCGGGAGAGAACTCCGAGGTGCGCGCGCGGTTCGTCGTCGTTGCTGCGGACGCCCTGCGCACTCCGCAGCTGCTCTGGGCATCCGGCATCCGTCCCGACGCCCTGGGCCGCTACCTCAATGACCAGGCCCAGATCGTCTTCGCCGTGCGCATCCGCGACCTCGAGCCGTCGGGTGAGGCGGATGCCCCCGGCGCCACCGGTCTCAGCGAGTACAGCGGTGTGACCTGGGTGCCCTTCACCGACGCCATGCCCTTTCACGGGCAGGTGATGCAGCTGGATGCCTCGCCCGTCGCGCTCGCAGAGGACGATCCAGCGGCCCCCGGCTCCATCGTCGGTCTCGGACTGTTCTGTCCGAAGGACCTGCAGTCCTCCGATCGCGTGGAGTTCTCTGATGTCGAAACCGACGGATACGGAATGCCGGCGATGACCGTGCACTATCGGCTCACCCCGCGCGATCGGGAGGTGATCGCTCGTGGCAAGGAAGAGATCGTGCGCCTCGGCAAGGCCGTCGGTGAGCCGCTGGACGAACGGCCATTCATGATGCCGCTCGGCGCCTCGCTGCACTACCAGGGGACGACCCGGCTGGGGGCTTCCGACGACGGAGATAGCGTCTGTTCGCCGCAGTGTGAGGTGTGGGGCGTGCCCGGACTGTTCGTCGCCGGAAACGGTGTGATCCCGACCGCCACGGCGTGCAATCCGACGCTGACCGGTGTGGCCCTCGCGGTGAACGGCGCTCGCGCGATCGCGGCGAAGTCCGCCGAGAGCTGAGCCGCAAGTTGCTTATGTCGGATTCAAACATTAGACTGTAGGAAGTAAGACAAAGACGTCCCGGTCGACTCGGTCGGCCCTGAATCAGGAGGTTCTCGTGATCCCCGATCGCATTATCGAGCAGGGAACACTCACGACCAGCGGGCCTCGCGCCGCGGTCGAAGTGCGCTTGCCGTGGTACCGGGCCCTGCCCGGATCGTGCATCGCCGGCGCAAGGCTCAGCATCGACGGCGTCGATGCGCCGACCGAGTCCCTGCGCTGGGCCATGAACGGTCGCGAATTCCGTTTCGACGAACTCGTCGACGAGACCGGCGAGTGGTGGTTCCCCGTCGATTCGGCCGTACTGTCCGGCGAAGTGCCGGTCAGCCCCGATGGCGAGCACGACGTGCGCGTCGACCTCACCCTCTACATCCCGTACATCATCATCTCGGACTCCGAGACGCTCCACATCGAAGAGCATGACACCAAGAGAATGAAGGCGGTGGCGGCATGACCGCTCTCGGCACACCCATCCAGGGCGTCACTCTGTACAGCTTCACGCGCGCGTTCCACGGTCGTGAATACGACCTCGAGCAGCTCATCCGAAAGGTCGCGACCGAGGGGTACGGCCCCGGGCTGGAGATCATCGGCTTCTCGAGCTTTCGCGGATTCCCCGCCATCGAGGACTCGTTCGCGGGCTGGTTCCGCGACCTCGTCGACGAGGTCGGCCTGGTCACGACTTCTCTCGCGGTGAATGCCGACATCGGCATTCACCGCGATCGTCTGCTGACGCAGGACGAGCTCATCCAATACATGACGCTGCAGATCAAAGCGGCTGCCACGCTCGGCTTCCCGATCGCACGCGTGCAGATCTCGATCGAGCCCGACTCGATGGAGGCGCTCGCCCCGATCGCCGAGGAGCACGGGGTCACCCTCGCGCTGGAGGTGCATGCCGACCAGTACGCGTCGCACCCCCGCATCCTGGCGCTGCGCGATCGGTATGAGAAGGTCGGCTCGCCCTACCTCGGCTTCACGATGGACTGGGGTGCGACGGTGAGCGGCTTCGCGCCCTCCCTGATCGAGGCGTATCGCCGGCGCGGTGCGTCGGAGGAGCTTCTCGGCAAGGTCGTCGAGCTGTGGGACAGCTACTACGAGCAGGGGCCTCCCGCCAATCAGGCGGTGCACGGACAGCGCTTCGGGTCGTTCATCGGCCTCGCCGCGCAGAACGGCCGTCCTGACCTCGGCATCGACTTCGGCATCAACGGCACCGGACTCTTCGGTCCCGCCCGCGTGGAGGACTGGCTCGAGATCATGCCGTGGGTGCGCCACGTGCACGGCAAGTTCTTCGGCATCGACGAACAGGGCGAAGAGCCGTCGGTTCCCGTGCGGGACCTCATCCGCCTGCTCGTCGAGAACGGCTACAGCGGCGCGATCTCGAGCGAGTATGAGGGCTGGCACTGGAACTACTGGCAGAGCCCCTTCGAGATCATCGCCGGCGAGCAGGCCATTCAGCGTTCCGCCGCGGCGGACGCCGGCTCGCGCATGATCACGGATGCCGCGGAAGCGCGCGCCATTCTCGGCACCCACCTCGCTCAGCTCCAGCGCTGACCCCACGCAGACAGGAACACCATGGCAGACGAAAACGGCATCGCCGGCACCGGAATCAAACTCGGAATCACCCTCTACTCGCTCACCTCGGAGTTCGCGGCGGGACTCTACACGCCCGAGACTCTCATCAAGGCGGCGGCGGATGAGGGCCTCGGCCCTGGCATCGAATTCAACATCGCGCAGATGCTGCGCACCTACCCCGACGTCGATGATGATTTCATTCGAATCTGGCGTGACAGCATGGACAAGTACGGCCTCGAGCCCAGCGCTATCGGGACGAATCTCGACATGGGGCGCCGCAAGGAACGCGACATGACGCCGGACGAGGAGCACGACTTCCTCGCTCGCCAGCTGAAGACCGCGCACGCGCTGGGATTCAAGAAGGTCGTCATCCGATCCCACGGCAAGGAGCTGCTGCGCAGTCTGCTGCCGCTGGCAGAGAAGTACGACCAGTACCTCGGGTATGAGATCCACGCCCCGTCCGGGCCGAACAACCCCCAGGTGCTGCAGATGCGGGAGATGTACGAGGAGCTCCAATCCGAGCGGCTCGGCTTCACGGCCGACTTCAGCTCGACCATGCACAGCCTCTCGCCCACGTTGCTGCGGACCATGAGCCAGATGGGCATGCCCGAGAAGTACTTCACGGTCATGGACGAGATCTGGCACGAGCCGACCCCGATGCACGTGCGCAACCAGAAGTTCGAAGACTTCCTGTCAAGCGAGAACTTCGACTTCGCCCGACTCGGACCGTTCACGCGACTGGCGTTCAACATGCACGGCTTGGTGCCGCCGGAGGAGTGGCTCGACATCATGCCGCAGATCTTCCACGTGCACGCCAAGTTCTACGACATCGACGAGAACGGCGACGAGCCGGCCATGGACATCCGGCGCATCGTCAAGCAGTTCGTCGTCGGCGGGTACACGGGCTACCTGTCGAGCGAGTGGGAGGGCCACGCCTTCTCCGACCTCGGCGAGAGCGACCCGATCGATCTCGTCAAGAAGCAGCACACGCTCATGCGCAGCGCAATCGAAGAGACCGTCGCGTCGGTGTGACGAGACGATAACCCGAAGGGACACCATGACCGACACCGAGGTCGCCGCCCTGCGTGACGAGCTCTACGAACTCCGCGGACAGCTCGCCGACATCGCGGCAATCGCGCGCAGCGCGCACGACCGTGGCGCCATCGAGAACCTGTTCAATCGCTACATGTACCTGCACAACGCGTTCGAAGACGAGCAGATCATCGCGCTTTGGGTGGAGCGCGGCACCGAGGGCATCCGCGCTCGGTACACGAACGCGGGGCAGTACACCGACTACGACAGCGTCATCCGCTACCACCAGGGTCGTCCGCACCCGGAGGGCAAGCTCATCCTGCACGCGACGACGACCCCGGTGATCGAGGTAGCCGGCGACGGCACGACCGCCAAGGGCGTCTGGATGATGGCGGGCACCGAATCGGGCCTGACTGATCCGCAGGTGGCCGAGCGCTTTCCCGATATGTACGGGCAAACGGAGGTTCTCGGCAAGAAGGTGTGGGCGCACTGGGTGTGGTGCAAGTACGCGATCGACTTCCTGCGCCAGGACGGCGAGTGGAAGATCTGGAAGTTCCGCTGCTATGAGCTCGCGCGCGCGCCGTTCCACGAGGACTGGGTCGCCTTCGGGCTCAAGAACCAAGACGCCTTCGACCTCGATCTCATGTACTTCGGCGACGATGGCAAGCCCGTCTTCATGCCGAAGGCCGACGAGCCAGCGCCGACTCCGTCGCATCCCTACAGCCCGACCGCCACCCAGGTGCTCGAGCCCGTGCCGCCCGTGCCGCACGACACGTTCACCGACACCTTCCGTTAGACCTCTCTCAAGGAGCCACCATGGCCACTCACAATTCCCTGTTCGCCGAGTCCGACGTGCGCCGCCACCCGGACGGTATCGCCGTGTCGATCCAGCTGCCCTGGTACCGCAGCCTCTGGCTGTCTGCCGTCGACGACGTCGCGGCCACCGTCAACGGTGTCGCGATCGAGCGCGATGACCTCCGCTTCGAGCTCCAGGGCAGGAGCTACGCGATCTCCGAGCTGCCGGAGCAATGGGAGACGCTGTGGTTCGTGGCCGACAAGCCGCAGGTGATCATCCCCCTCTCGCCGGTTCCCGAGGCGGGTGACACCATCGACGTGGAGGTCACCCTGACGATGCGCCTGCTCTACTTGCAGATCGCGCCGATGCGCTACGTGGGCAACCGTGTTCAGGTCGAGCGTGAGGTGGTGCTGGCATGACCAGGAAGCTCCGAGTGGCCATGATCGGCTACGGCTTCATGGGTGCGGCCCACTCGCAGGGCTGGCGCACGGCGCCGCGTGTCTTTGGCCTCCCGGCCGAGGTAGAGATGGCCGTCATCGTCGGCCGCAACGCGGACGCGGTGGCCGTGGCGGCATCGCGGTGGGGATGGGCGGAGTCGGCCATCGACTGGCGCGAGGTTGTCGCGCGCGACGACATCGACGTCATCGACATCGTGACACCCGGCGATTCGCACGCCGAGATCGCGATCGCCGCGCTCGCCGCCGGCAAGCACGTGCTGTGCGAGAAGCCGCTTGCCAACAGTGTGGCGGAGGCCGAGGCGATGGCGGATGCCGCGTCGACGGCCGCCAAGAGTGGCATCCGGGCGATGGTCGGATTCACTTACCGGCGCGTGCCGGCGGTGACCTTCCTGCGCGACCTCATCGCCGAGGGCGTAGTCGGTGAGATCCAGCAGGTGCGCGCCGCGTACCGACAGGACTGGCTCGTGGATCCCGAGCTGCCGCTCGCCTGGCGCCTGCAGAAGGAGCACGCGGGGTCCGGAGCGCTCGGCGACATCGGCGCCCACGCCATAGACACAACGCAATTCGTCACCGGACTGAACGTGGCGGCGGTATCGGGAACCATCGACACGATCATCAAGAAGCGGCCGCTGCTCGGCAGCGGGGCGGGCTTCGCCGGCACCGCCGGCGAGGGCCACGGAGATGTCACGGTGGACGATGTGGCGATCTTCACGGGGCGGCTCGAGAACGGCGCCCTCGTCTCCTTCGAGGCCACCAGGTTCGCGACCGGGCGCAAGAACGCGCTGACGGTCGAGGTCTCGGGAACGAAGGGTGCCCTCGCGTTCGACCTCGAAGACCTGAACTCTCTCTCCTTCTACGATCGAACGGCCCCGGCCGACCGGCAGGGTTTCACCAAGATCCTCGTCACCGAGGCCCAGCATCCGTACGTTGCGGCCTGGTGGCCGGCCGGGCACATGCTCGGCTACGAGCACGGGTTCTCGCATCAGGTCAAGGACTTCGTGGAGGGCATCGTCAGCGGCGTCGATCCGCACGGAACGTTCGCCGAGGGGCTCCAAGTGCAACGCGTGCTCGAGGCCGTCGAGTCGAGCTCGGCGCGCGAGTCCGCGTGGGTCCAGATTGAGACAACCGAATTCACGCGGCACCTGCCGCCCAGAGAGATGGAGACACAATGGCTCGCCCGGTAACCCTCTTCACTGGTCAATGGGCCGACCTTCCGTTCGAGGAGGTGGCTCGCCTCGCGGGAGGCTGGGGGTACGACGGTCTCGAAATCGCCTGCTGGGGAGACCATCTGGACGTCTCGCGGTGGGATGACGCGGCCTATGTCGCGGGCCGGCGCGAGATTCTCGAACGCAACGGCCTGAGCACCTGGACGATCTCCAACCATCTCGCGGGCCAAGCCGTCTGCGACGATCCGATCGACGAGCGCCACCGCGGCATCCTGCCGGACCGCGTGTGGGCCGACGGTGAGGCCGAGGGCGTGCGCCAACGCGCCGCCGACGAGATGAAGAACACGGCACTCATGGCGGCGAAGCTCGGGGTGACGACGGTCACCGGCTTCACCGGGTCATCCATCTGGAAGGCTGTGGCGATGTTCCCGCCGGCCAGTCAGGCGATGATCGACGCGGGGTATCAGGACTTCGCTGATCGTTGGAACCCCATCCTCGACGTATTCGAGGAGGTGGGCGTGCGTTTCGCGCACGAGGTGCATCCCTCCGAGATCGCCTACGACTACTGGACGACCGTGCGCGCCCTGGAGGCCATCGGACACCGCGCGTCATTCGGGCTCAACTGGGACCCCTCGCACATGGTGTGGCAAGACATCGACCCGGTCGGGTTCCTCTGGGACTTTCAGGACCGCATCTATCACGTGCACTGCAAGGACACGAAGAGGCGGCTCGACAACGGTCGCAATGGCCGACTCTCGTCGCACCTCGCCTGGGCCGACCCTCGCCGCGGCTGGGACTTCATCTCGACCGGCCACGGCGACGTTCCGTGGGAGAACGCCTTCCGCATGCTCACCTCGATCGGTTATGCGGGACCTCTCTCGGTTGAGTGGGAGGATGCCGGTATGGATCGCCTCGTCGGCGCCCCCGAGGTGCTCGGCTTCGTGCGACGGCTCTCGACCTACGAACCCTCCGCCGCCGCGTTCGATGCGGCATTCTCGTCAAAGAAGTGAGGTCCTCCATGCAGAGCCAGAGCGCGTGGCGTCTCGACGAGGACGGCGTGCTGCGCCGGGATGGCGTTCCCGCTCTCCTGCTCGGCGGGCAAGTGCACAACTCCTCGAGTTCGACGCCAGCCGCGATCCGCGAGTCCTTCGCGAGGGTACGTCGGGCAAACGCGAACACCGTTCTGGCGCCGGTCAGCTGGGCCCAGTTGGAGCCAGAAGAGGGCGCGTTCGATTTCTCCCTCATCGATCGGATGATCGAGGAGGCGCACGCTCACGACCTGCGGCTGGTCCCGCTCTGGTTCGGCGCGGTGAAGAACGCGGGATCCGGGTACGCGCCGAGTTGGGTGCGGGCGGCTCCCGAGCGGTTCCCGCGTTCGGTGGTCGCCGGTCGGGGGAAGGCCGCCTTCACCTACGAGGGCGCGACGGCCAAACCTGTGCTCTCGTTGTTCAGCAAGGACCTTCGGGAGGCGGACGCATCGGCCTTCGCCGCGCTCGTACGCCGCATCGCGGAGGTCGACCGCGAGGGCCTTGTCGCCCTGGTCCAGGTCGAGAACGAGGCGGGCATCCTCACCGACAGCCGCGACCGCAGCGACGCGGCCCGCACGGCCTGGGAGTCGCCGGTCCCGTCGGAGCTGCTCGCCGCATTCGCGGACAGCGACGGCACGTCTCCGAGCGCCCGGCGGTGGTCGGAGCGCGGTGGGATGCTCGAGGGCACCTGGGAGCAGGTCTTCGGCGACGACGCCCGGGCCGAGGAGATCTTCATGGCCTGCGGGGTTGCCCAGTACGTGGAGGGAGTCGCCCGGCGGGGGAGGGCCGAGTCCACGATTCCGATGTACGCGAACGCGTGGCTCGGACCACAGCCTGGGCAGGATTCGCCGGGGCAGTACCCCAGCGGGGGCCCGACCTCGACCGTGATCGAGGTCTGGAAGGCCATGGCCCCGACGCTCGCCCTCCTCGCGCCCGACATCTACGTGGATGACGCGGCGGGCGCGATGGCGACCTACGCGCGAGCCGATCAGCCCCTGTTCGTGCCCGAGTCGCAGCCGCGCACGGCGGAGCTGGCGCGGGCCCTCGGCACCTTCTCCGCGATCGGCTGGTCGGCCTTCGGCTTCGACGGCATCACGCCGCACGGCGCCCTCGCGCAGCTGCTCGGCCACCTCACCGCCTTGGAGAAGCCGCTCCTCGCGGCGCGCGAGCGCGAGGGCCTCGGGTCGGTCGTGATCGAGTCGCCGGAAGACATCGTCGAGCTGAGCCTCGGCGCAACGGAAATCCGGGCGCGGGGCTCCGTCGTGCTGTTCCATCACCTGCTTGTGGATGCCGGGGTGCAGGTGCCCCTTGTGACCCCGGAATTCCCGGACGAGACGGAGCCGGGTTCGGCGATCCCCGCTCCGGCCGATCCGCGACCTTTCGCCCTGATAGCTGCCGAGTCCGACGACTCGTTCCTCGTGATCGGGCGGGGGGTCACTCTGGACTTCACCGATCGAAGCCGTCGAGTCGAGGTCGACTCCGCCGAGGAGCTGCGACTGGTGGATGGCGCACACGTCGTTTCTCGTGTGCTCAACGGCGACGAGAGGCTCCAGTTGCTCCCCGTGCGCGAGGTCGGGGTCGTGCGGATCCGACTGCTCCGACTCTGAGGGTTGCCCCGACTTTTAGGCCTGCTCCGACTCTGCGCCGCCCTACCGAGCCAGGGCGGCGCGGGCGAGAGCGAGGTGACGACGCGTGATGTCCGTCGCCGACTCGTTCTCGAGCCACTCGTGCCCACCCCACTCGCTGCAGAGAGTACCCGTGAACGTGGTGCGGGTGAGCTCGGCCCCGAGGTCGCTGATCGGACTCGAGACGCGCCCGTCGGTGTCGTCAAGATCCCAGAACTTCAGGTGGAATGCCCCGGTGAGGGGCAGGATGCCGCGGATCACCGATGCATCAGACCGCCCGAAACGCACGATGAGATTCATGAACAACGTGTGCACCTGAGGGGGGACTCCTCCCGAGCGCAGCAGGTCGATCACCGCGCCGTGCGTCTGGGGCGACCGCCATTCGGTCTCCAGGCGGCCGAGCAGCTCGACGGGCACTCCGCCCGCACGCAGCGCCTCGAGATAGCTCGACGGCAGCGTCGGCATCAGCATTGAGATGTCAACGAGCACGCGCACTCGCTCATCATCGAGATCGCTGATTACCTCGAGGGCGGCGGCGACCGGCGCGGTGTCTGGGGTCTGTTGACCCTGAAGTTCTTCGTACAGCGTCAGCTCGAGTTCGTGCAGCAGCGGGAGCACTCGACGCAGTAATTGTCCACCGGCCTGACCGAACGGCAGACGGACGCCGCCGGCGCCGAGTCGGTGCGCGGCACGCAGTTGGGGCACCAGAAATGCCTCCCGCTCGTCTTCGCTGAGGAGTTCTCCCCGCGGGGTCACGTCGTCGAGGCTTGCCCCGACGATGCTGACCCGGCCGCCCTGGTCGCGAAGACGGGTGCGCAGGTCATCGAGCTCGGCATCCGTGGAGCGGGGAAAGTGCCGGAATGTCTGGCCGGCTTCGACCTCGATCGTGTCGGTCAGCCCGTCGGCGACGATGCCGACGGCGAGGTCGGTCGTGGTGTGTTCCGCCCGAATGATCTCCGGGGTCCAGTTGAACGTGCTCGCAGACAGCGTCCAACCGTCGGGAAGGTGGGGCATCCGGGTCGCCATTTCGCTCAGTGACAATTTTGTCTGATAGTGACAAACTTATGTTCTTATCAGAATAAAGCAGGAGGGTGCCGGGATGCAATCGGCTCTGCGTGATGATGCGCTCACCACAACCGCGACGGGCGTCGCAGTGCGGATCGGCCTTCCCTGGATTCGTTCGCTCCCGCTCGCGTGCGTGCAGGATCTCGTTCTCACGCTCGACGGTGAGCCCGTCTCCGAGCCGCAACTGGTTCTCGGTGACCGTGTGATTCCCGCCGACAGGGCCGGCGCCGAGCAGACCTGGTGGTTTGCGCAGGATCGACTCGTCGTCGCGACCGACAGAGTCCTGCGGCCGGGCATCCACGACGTTGAGGTGACATTCCGCCTCCTGATTCCGTACCTCCTCGCCGGCCCCGGCGGTGGGCCCCTCGTGCTGCCCGTGCGGCTGTCGGGGCACCTGGATCTCGACGGCCCCACCGTGCCGAGCGTCTCGCTCGACGTCGCCTGACAGGAATGGGCGGCGACCGGAGAGGTGAGTCTCGAAGGGCCGGATCGACGAGACGATCGTCGGGTGCTTCCCTGGCCGTATTACAACCGCCAGGGCTAGAGCCGGCCGCTATTCGCTGCCGTGCACCGCGCCCACGGTGGGATGTCCGTCAGCGAACCAGCGCGGGAAGGTGACGTCGAACAACTGCTCGCGCACCATGTCCGCCCCACCCCTCAGCGGTTCGCGAACGTCGTTGACCGACTGGACGATGCTGAGATCGCGTGTGGCAAGGGGAAGAGAGAGCTCGTAGACCCGTTGGCGGACCTCTGCCAGGAAGACTTCACCGGCGGCAGCGACCGCTCCACCGATCACGATGACGCTGGGATTGAACATGTTGACGAGGGCGGCGATCGACTCTCCGACGTCTCGAGCCGATCGCTGGATCAGGCTGATCGCGAGCGCGTCGCCATCCTCGGCAGCAATAGCTATGCCCTCGGGTGTCAGCGGCTCGCCCGCCTCGAAGCGCTTAGCGAGGAGGCCCGATGCGCCCTCGGCGATCGCGAGTTCGGCATCGCGCACGAGGGCCCAGCCTCCCGCTACCGCCTCGAGGCACCCGATCTTTCCGCATCGGCAGAGGACATCGGCGTCGCGGACCCTGACGTGGCCGATATCGCCGGCGGCACCGTTCGCACCACGATGGATGCGGCCGTGTGAGAGCAGGCCGGCGCCTATGCCGGAGCCGACCTTGCAGTAGATCAGATCGGGACTGTCCTCGCGCCGCCTGGCGCGTTCGCCGAAGGCAAGGAGATTGACGTCGTTGTCGACCCACACTGGAGCGTCGTAGCGCTGCTCGAAGCGACGGCGCACGTCGAACCCGTTCCACCCCGGCATGATCGGGGGCGCCACGGGTCGTCCGGTCTCGAAGTCGACAGGTCCGGGCACTCCCACCGCGATGCCCCACACCGGCGCCTTGCTCCCACGTTGGATGACTTCGTCGACCATGTCCATTGCCGCATCGAGGGTCTCGGCCGGGCCCCGAGAAATGTCCCACGCTCGATGGGTCTGGTCGAGGATGTCTCCGTCGAGAGCGGCGATCCCCACGTGGATGTGCAGCGCCCCGAGGGCACACACGATTATCGTGCCCTGCTCGCCTCGGAACCGCAGAGTGCGTGGTGCCCGGCCGCCGGAGGACGATCCGAATTCGCCGTCCTCGAGGTAGCCGAGTTCGATCGCATGGTCGACTCGTTGCGTGACCACGCCCCTGCCGAGGCCCGTGACGCGGCCGATTTCGGGCCGCGTGGTCGCGTCACCGGTTCGGACCATGTTGACGATGCGCAGGAGGCTCGTCTTCTCGTCGGTCTGGGCGCCGAAGCGGAGGATTGAATCAGTGCTCATGGTCAATTTTGACACAGGCTAGGTGAAAAACCGGCAGAACAAATGCAGGATCTGCAAAAGCTTGTCGAGACTTTAGTAGGCTATCTGCTTAAGCAGGTTGTGGGTCGTCCAAAGTGGCGAGCGTGGTCGGGAGTCGAGATGGTGCGTGGAGTGGGCGTCATTGGTGCGGGACCCGGCGTGCGAGCACTCCACCTGCCCACACTTGCTCGGCTCCCCGGAAACTTCGCGGTGGTGCACATTTCCGATTCCGGCTCCGGGCGGGCGATCGAGCTGGCGGAACAGCTCCACGCACAGGCGTCGACCGGAATCGCCGAGCTGCTCGCCGACCCCGAGGTGGATGTCGTGGCCATCTGCAGCCCTCCGGCCCTGCACTCGAGCCACATCCTCGCCAGCGTCGCGGCGGGGGTCAAGGCCGTGCTGTGCGAGAAGCCCATTGCCCTCACCGGCTCCGACGCCGAAGCCGTCGTCGAGGCGTGCCGTGCGGCGGGCACCGTGCTCGTCGTGGGAACGAACCATCTGTTCGACCCAGCCTGGGGCCGTGCGAAACACCATCTCGACGGTGGTGGCGGGCCCGTCCACACCGTTTCGGTGACCCTCGCCCTTCCCCCGAACGCTCGGTATCACGACTTGGTCACCGAGCTGGGTGACGGGTCGGCTCCCTCGCATCGGGCTCCTGATTGGTCGGACGCCGCCGTGGCGGCATCCATAGTGCGCCAGCTCGTGCTCGGGCTCGGCATCCACGATCTGCCTGCCCTTCGAGACATCGTGCCGAGTCTCGACGAGGTGGTTTACGCCCGACCGCTCCCGCCCCTCGGGTACGCGATCGGGGTGCGCGGCGGTGACACCCTCGTCACCCTGACCGCCGTCATGCTTCCGGACGGGGCCGACGCGCTCTGGCGCATGAGCATCGGCACCTCGCTCGATCGTCTCGATGTCGAGTTCCCGCCGGGGTTCGTGCACGCGGGTAGCGCGCGGGCGCGGGTGTCGGCGCCGGACGGGCGTGTCACGGAGTATCCACCCGCCCAGGATGACGGCTACATCGCCGAGTGGCGTGCGCTGGCCGCGGTGCTCGACGAGGGGCGCTCCGTCGAGTACGACGACATCCTCGAGGACGCACTCTATGCCGTGCGCCTGGCCGACGCGGCTCATGCCGCCGTTCTGGACGGCTACGCGCGGTGACCGGCGCTCGGGTGGTCAGATCTGGCGACGGCGCATACGCGGTGGCGGTCGCGGAACTCCCGCTGCGCGCCCGCCGAGGCGTGACGGTCGAGGGGGCGATAGTCGTGATCGGCGGCGAGGTCGGCTGGGGCCGCCGCGTTCGTCAAGCCCTGGATGACGGCGCGGCTGCGATCGTTCTCTCCGACCCCGTCTCGATCGCGGGCGACGAACAAGTGGAGGCGAGCGGGGCGGAGCGCCGCGCGCCGGTCATCGTGGATCGTCCTCGTCTGCGCATGGATGTCCGCGACGATGCCGGGCGACCTGGCCGGCCGCCCCGCGCGGTGCAGGTCGAATGCAGCGCGGCACTCGCCGACGTCGAGGCGGTCTTGAGGGACGGAATCGGCTGGGCGAGGACGCTCGCAGGCGGTGCGCTCGAACTGGTCACGGTTCGCGAGACGCCCCGAGGGCTGACGGTGCTTCTCGAGAGACCGGCGGGAATCGACCTCGACTCCGCCCTGACCGCCACCATCGTCCTCGGGCGGCGAGAGGCCTCTCCGTGGCTGCGAGGGCTCGCGATCGATGTCGTCCGCACCGAGGTGATCATCGAGGATGCGACGGGAACCGCGACAGTCGACATCGCGGATCGCGGTGGTCATTCGCAGCCACCGCCGCGGTACGAACGCTCCGAGCGACTGTCGCTTCGCCGCGCGCTCGACGCGCTCGACGGGGGCGAGCATCCCCTCGATCTGAGCGAGCTCGAGCACGATTCGGCCCTCGGGCGACTCATTCTCGCGCGGGCACGAGGAATAAACGAGAGCGATACCGGGGATAGTCACACTCGCATTCCCTGATGCCCCGCGCGCTCCCACAGTGGGTAGGGGGAATCCTCCCCACGCTTCAACGAAAGGATCGATGATGATCAAACTCCTCTCCCATCTGTCGTATGTGGCGGTCACCTCGCCCGACGTGGAGGCCTC
>NZ_JAYSJZ010000116.1:0-47941 GCF_043726815.1 Lacisediminihabitans sp. | reverse complement strand
AAACCGACCCTCTCCCTTGCACCAAGAGTGTCCTGCAATCACATTCCGCAGAAGCTGCCACAGCAAACAACTTCTGCTCTTGAACTATATAACGGTGAGATAACGGAGCGCTAGTTATCAAACCGTTATTTTCCTAAGAATCTTGTGAGAGCCATCCGGGCGCCGAATTCCGGGCCGTCCCGCGCCGACGCCTCCCGCCTTCCCCCACGGCGGTTGTTCCCGTCCGACAGGATTGGGCCGTGGCGAGCGGGCACAATCGCGTCGAAGGGGAACAGTCGCGGGACGGGACGAGCCGGGCCGCGGGGCGGTCAGGAATGGGCGTGCTCGACCAGCCGGTTGGCGGTGTCGAGGCCGAGGCGCGGGGACATTCCGCTCGGCCGCTCTGCGTCGTCGAGGTTGCGGTATTCCCGGGGGGTCATGCCCACCTCGGCGAGGAACTGCCGGTTGAAGTTGGCGAGGTTGCTGTACCCCACTTCGGCGCAGATCGCCGAGACCGGCAGCTCCGAGGTCGCGAGCAGCCGGCAGGCGTTGGCGATGCGAAGCTTCTTCACGGTGTCGCTGAAGGTGAGCCCGCTCGCCCGCTTGAAGTACTTGGAAAAGGTGGGTTCCGACATGAGGGCGAGGTGCGCGGCCTCGGACATCCGGATGCGGTCGTTCAGGTTCGCGAAGATGTAGGCAAGGCCCGCCTCGACCGCCGCCTTGCCTTCCCGCCCCTCCGAGGCGGAGAACCAGGCCCGGGTCACGAGCATCTTCTCGTGCTCAGGCGCGTGGGTGAGGGTGGCCAGCAGGGCGAACAGGTGGGACAGTCGCCGGGAACCGGAGGTCTGCCCGACGAGCTCGATCTGCTCGGCGGCGTCGAGCGCGGTTTGTCCCCCGAAGATGATTCCCATCTGCGAGAGCCCGAGCAGCTCACGAACCGCGCTGAGCTCGGGCAGCACGCCGATGCAGCGCTCCAGCCACTCGGCGTCGAACTGCACCACGGCGTCCCGGCCGAGGATCACCTCGTCGGGCTCGAGGTCGCTCATCCAGTCGTGGGGGAGCTCGGATCCGATCATGGCGACCTGGCCCGGCCCGAAGGCCCCGATCTGGTCGCCGATGATGTAGCTGCCGGTGCCCTTCCTGATGAGGTGGATCTCGTATTCCGGGTGGTAGTTCCAGCGGGCGATCTCGCTCGGGTAGTCGTGTTCGAGCCAGCGGAACGACTCGCCGGGGAGCAGCGGAATCACCTCGCGAGCGGCGGGCCGGTCGATCCACCTGCTCACCCGGTTGGGCGCCTCGTGCGGCTTCGGTAACGGTTTTATCACGTCGTTGTGTCCTGTCCAAAACGTGGGGCGAGCGGGATTCCGCGGGCCTCCGGCGGGAGTCTCCCGCCAATCCGGCATTTATCGGGCCGAGACGGGGCGCGGGGGGCTCGGCAATTGTTGCCGTCGGCCCCGGCACGTCGACCGGCTTGGAAAGAAAGTATCAGAAGCGCAGAGCGTACGGACTGTTTCTCTCGATCCGTGGCGAATAGCTTTCAATCGCGGGCCACAGCACGAACGCTCGAAATCCGCACCAAGGACGCGCGGCTGGCCACTGCGCTCGCGCCGGGTCCCGGCGCGTTTCTGCACGATTCTGCACACCCCTTCCGTCGGGTCACACCCGCACGGGGCACCACGAAAGCAACGAAAACAAAGGAGTTCCAATGCTTGTCAAGAAACGCCTGTTGATCCTGGGGGCGGGCCTGGTGGTCACCACCCTCGCACTCAGCGGATGCGCGGGGGCCGGCGCGAAATCGCAGTCGGTCACGCTCACCCTCGCCACCGTGAACAACCCGCAGATGAAGGACATGGAGCAGCTCAAGGGCACCTTCGAGAAGGAGAACCCGGGCATCAAGGTCAACTTCGTGCAGATGGAGGAGGGCGACCTCCGCGCCGCGGTCACCGCCGATGTGGCCTCGGGCGCCGGCCAGTACGACGTGGTCACCGTCGGAGCCTACGAGGTTCCGCAGTGGGGCGCCCAGGGCTGGTTGAAGGACCTCACCTCGACGCTGAAGAACGACAAGTCCTACGACGTGGGCGATATCCTGCCGCCCGTGCGCGACGCCCTCTCGGTCGACGGCAAGCAGTACGCGGTGCCGTTCTACGGTGAGTCGTCCATCCTCATGTACAACAAGGAGATGTTCGCCAACGCGGGCCTCACCATCTCGGATCACCCGACCTGGCAGGAGGTCGCGGCCGACGCGAAGGCCCTCAACACGCCGGACCACGCGGGCATCTGCCTTCGCGGAAAGCCGGGCTGGGGTGACCTGTTCGCGCCGTTGACCACCGTCGTGCAGACCTTCGGTGGCGCCTGGTACGACTCCAAGTGGAAGGCGCAGGTCAACTCCCCCGCGTTCGTCGAGGGCGTCAACTTCTACGTCGACCTGCTCAAGACGGCCGGCGAGAAGGACCCGGTCTCGAACAGCTTCACCGAGTGCCTCAACCAGTTGAGCGCCGGCAAGGTGGCCATGTGGTACGACGCCTCGGTGGCGGCATCCATCCTCGAAGACCCGAAGACCTCGAAGGTGGCCGGCAAGATGGGCTACGTGCACGCTCCGGTCTACAAGACCAAGGAATCCGGATGGCTGTGGTCCTGGAACCTCGCCGTTCCGAAGACCTCGAAGAATGCCGACGCCGCGGAGAAGTTCGTGAAGTGGGCGACGAGCAAGGACTACCAGCAGCTCGTGGGCAAGACCCTCGGCTGGACCCGCGTGCCGCCGGGGGCCCGCACCTCCACCTACTCGATCCCCGAGTACAAGGAGGCCGCCAAGGCCTTCGCGCCGATCACCCTCGACGTGATGAACTCGGTCAACCCGAAGCAGCCCGGCCTCAAGCCGCAGCCGTGGGTGGGCATCCAGTACGTGACCATCCCCGAGTTCCAGGACGTAGGCAACCAGGTCGCGCAGCTCGTCGCCGACGCGATCGCCGGACGCACCACGGTGAAGGACGCCCTCGACAAGGGCCAGGACATCGCCCAGGCCGCCGGCGACAAACAGAAATAATCGCACCGCGATCGTGAGTCCCGGGGCCGGACGCATCTGCCGGCCGGCCCCGGGCCCCACCTCAACGACGAGGGAATGGCTATGACAACGACAATCGAAGTCCCCACCGCATCTCAGGTGCATCGGGCCACCCAGGCCGGGATCGCCTTCAAGAAGAAGGCCAGGGCGTCCCGGGCACTCGTGCTTCCGGCACTCGTCTTCTCCGTGATCCTCACCCAGGTGCCCTTCCTGGTCACCATCTACTTCTCGCTGCTCAACTGGAACCAGCTGCGGCCGAGCGAGATCAAGTTCGCCTGGTTCAAGAACTACGCCGTGGTCTTCACCGGCCCCGACTTTCTGCCGTCGCTGTTCGCGACCGTGGTGATCACCGGCTCGTCGGTGATCCTCTCCCTGCTGCTCGGCCTGTTCTTCGCGGTGCTACTCGACCGCAAGTTCGTGGGCCGCGGCCTCGCCCGCACCCTGATGATCACGCCGTTCCTGGTGATGCCCGCCGCGGCGGCCCTCATCTGGAAGTGGTCGCTGCTCGACGTCAACGTCGGCATGGTCAACTGGGGACTTCACCTGTTCGGCCTTCCGGCGATCGCCTGGAACACCGACCTGCCGGTGGTCACCATCATCATGATGCTCACCTGGCAGTACACGCCGTTCATGATGCTCATCCTGCTCGCCGGCCTGCAGAGCCAGAGCCGCGAGGTGCTCGAGGCCGCCTCGGTCGACGGCGCGGGCCCGTGGCGAACCTTCCAGTGGATGACCCTCCCGCACCTGCGCCAATACATCGAGATCGCGACGCTGCTCGGCTCGATCATGCTGCTGCAGGCCTTCGACCCCATCGCCATCATGACAAAGGGCACCGGCGGCACGAAGACGCTGTCGTACCTGCTCTACGAGCGGGCCTTCATCGGCCTCGATGTCGGACAGGCCGCCGCGTTCGGCGTCGTGACCGTGGCCGTGACCATCGGGGTGGCGACGATCGCCCTCCGCACGCTGTTCAAGGTATTCATCAATGGAGGAGAGCGCTGATGCGCAAGATCCGTTCCACTCTCATCACGGCGGCCACCTGGGTGCTCGTGGCGATGTTCTTCTTTCCGATCGCCTGGATGGTGTTCACGAGCCTCAAGACCGAGGGCGACGCGGCATCCATCCCGCCCAAGTTCATCGCCGCGCTGAGCTTCGACCAGTACGCCATCGTCTTCAACCGGGGGATGGGCTCGTACCTGCTCAACTCGCTCACCGCGAGCGTCGGCTCCACCCTGCTCGTGCTGCTGCTGGCCATTCCGGCGGCGTACGCGCTCAGCATCCGGCCGATCAAGAGGGTGCAGGATGTGCTCTTCTTCTTCATCTCCACCCGCTTCCTGCCGGCCGCGGCGTCGATCCTGCCCGTGTTCTTCATCCTCAAGACCATCGGGGCGCTCGACAACATCACGGCGCTCGGGCTGCTCTACGCCGCCATGAACCTGCCGATCGCGGTGTGGATGATGAGGTCGTTCTTCAACGAGGTGCCCCTGGAGATCGTGGAGGCCGCCCAGATCGACGGCGCCAACCTGCGCACGGAGCTCGTGAGAGTGGTGCTGCCGATCCTGTTGCCCGGCATCGCCGCCGTGGCCCTGATCTGCTTCATCTTCTCGTGGAACGAGTACTTCCTCGCCACCCTGCTCACCACCTTCCAGGCGCGCACCACCCCGCCGTTCCTCGCGAGCTTCGTGGACGGGCGCGGGCAGTTCCTCGCCGTGCTCTCCGCCGCGTCGACCCTCGCGGTGCTGCCGGTGATCATCGCCGGCTGGGTCGCCCAGAAGCAGCTCGTGCGCGGCCTCGCCATGGGTGCCGTCAAGTAAGCCCGTCTCCCGGTCGACAACTCGCCCCCAACAGGAAGCACGCTCCGCCATGACCAGACTCAGTGCCGAAACGCTGTCCAGCCTCCCTCCGACCGTCGCCCGGCCCGGATACGACAGGTCCACGCTCACCGCGGGCATCGTCCACATCGGGGTCGGCGGCTTCCATCGCGCCCACCAGGCCGTTGCGCTCGACCGGCTGATGAACGCCGGCCTCGCCTTCGACTGGGCGATCTGCGGGGTCGGGCTACTCGAGCCGGACCGGCGGATGAAGCAGGTCTTCGACGATCAGGACTGCCTGTACACGGTGGTGCTGAAGCACGCTGATGGCCGCCGGGAGCCGCAGGTGATCGGCAGCATTGTGGACTACCTGTTCGCCCCCGACGATCCGGAGGCCGTGATCGAGAAGATGGCGAGCCCGGAGATCCGCATCGTGTCTCTCACCATCACCGAGGGCGGGTACAACTTCGACCGGGTGACCGGCGAGTTCGACCAGACCACCCCGGGCATCGTGGCGGACCTGCGCGACGGGGCCCTGCCGACGACCGCGTTCGGCTTCGTCACGGAGGCGCTGCGTCGCCGCCGGGACCGCGGCCAGCCGGCGTTCACCGTGCAGTCCTGCGACAACATCCAGTCCAACGGCGACATGGCCAAGCGCATGTTCACCGCGTACGCGCGACTGAAGGATGCCGAGCTCGGCGCCTGGATCGAGGCGAACGTGCACTTCCCCAACGCGATGGTCGACCGGATCACCCCGGTCACCTCCGCCGAGGACATCGCCGAGACGGCCGAGCTGATCGGGCTCGACGACGCGTGGCCGGTGGTCTGCGAACCGTTCTTCCAGTGGGTGATCGAGGACGACTTCAGCCTCGGCCGTCCGCCGTACGAGCGGGTGGACGTGCAGCTCGTGCACGACGTCGAGCCCTACGAGTACATGAAGCTGCGCCTGCTCAACTCGTGCCACCAGGGCATGTGCTACTTCGGCTTCCTGGGCGGTTATCGCTACGCGCACGAGGCGACCGCCGACCCCGCCATCTCTGCATTCCTCACCAGGTATATGGACAACGAGGCGACCCCGACCCTGCGGCCGGTGCCCGGCATCGACCTCGAGGCGTACAAGCTCTCCCTCATCGAGCGCTTCTCCAATCCGGAGGTTCGGGACACTCTGGCGCGGCTGTGCGCCGAGTCGTCGGACCGCATCCCGAAGTGGCTCGTTCCCGTGATTCGCGACCAGCTGGCGAGTGGCGGTGAGATCGTCTGCGGGGCGGCCATTATCGCCAGCTGGGCGCGTTATGCGGAGGGAGTCGACGAGCAGGGCGAACCCATCGACGTGGTCGATCCGCTGCGCGACGAACTGATGGCAATTGCCGGAACCCAGCGCGAGAACCCGCTTGCCTTCATCCAGAATCGTCAGCTCTTCGGCGACCTCGCCGACGACGAACGGTTCACCACCGCCTACCTGGACGCGCTCACCTCCCTGTTCGAGCGCGGGGCGCTCGCCACGGTTCGCTCGTACTCCTGACACCCTCCAGACGAAAGGACCCATCATGGCCAACCCGAGCGCGGTTCTGCATGCCCAGGAAGACCTCCGGATCGAGGACCGCCCGGTGCCGGTGCCGGCCGCCGGCCAGGTGCTGGTGGAGGTGGGAGCGGTGGGAATCTGCGGCTCGGACGTGCACTACTTCGAGCACGGCCGCATCGGCCGCTATGTGGTCGACGCCCCGATGGTGATCGGACACGAGTCGGCCGGAGTGATCGTGGGGGCGGGGGAGGGCGTGGATCCCGCCCGCCTCGGCGAGCAGGTGGCGTTGGAGCCCGGCGTGCCCGACCGCACCTGTGCCGAGTGCCTGGCCGGTCGGTACAACCTGTGCCCGAACGTCGTCTTCTTCGCGACTCCTCCCTTCGACGGATCGATCAGCCGCTTCGTGGCGATCGACCAGTTCTTCGCGCACCCGGCGCCGGCCCCGCTCACCGTGGAGCAGGCGGCCATGGCCGAGCCGGTGTCGGTGGGGGTGTGGGCGGCCCGCAAGGCGCGGGTGGGCCCAGGCGACCGGGTGCTCGTCACCGGGGCAGGCCCCATCGGGCTGTTCGCGGCCCAGGTCGCCCGCGCCTTCGGCGCCCGGAGCGTGACCGTCACCGACATCAGCGAGTTCCGCCTCGGGGTGGCCAGCGACCTCGGGCTCACCGCACTGTCCGCGAGCGAGCAGCTCACCGACGAGTTCGACGTGCTGCTCGAGTGCTCCGGGGCCCCGGCCGCCCTCCGCGGCGGGATGAACGCCCTCGCGCCGGCCGGACGGGTGGTGCTGGTGGGGATGGGGGCGGACACCGTGAGCATCGACGTCCCCCTCGTGCAGGGCAGGGAGCTCACCATTTCGGGGATCTTCCGCTACGCGAACACCTATCCGCTCGCCCTCTCCCTGATCGCCTCGGGGGCGGTCGATACCGACCGGGTCATCACGCACCGCTTCGGTCTCGAACAGACCGAGCTCGCCCTGACGCTCGCCCGCCGCGACACGCGGTCGCTCAAGGCCGTCGTGCTGCCGTCGGCCTGAGCGGCGTCCCTCGCCGGGCGGCGGGCCTAGAAGATGTCCGGGCTCGGCGTGGAGGTGTGGCGGATCGACACGTCGGCGTGACGGTCGAAGCGGTAGCCGACCCCGCGCACGGTGCGCACGATGTCCTCGTACGCGCCGAGCTTGGAGCGGAGTCGACGCACGTGCACGTCGATCGTGCGCTCGTTGGGGGCGTCGTCGTCGCCGACCGACCAGAGCGAGGCGATGAGCTCGGCGCGTTCGATCGTGCGGCCCTCGCGCAGCACGAGGTACTGCAGCAGCTCGAACTCCTTGTAGGTGAGGGCGGCGGTCTCGTCGTCGAGCACGAGGCGCTTGCGGGAGAGGTCGATCACGACGCCGCCGCGCTCCTTCTCGGTCGCCTCCGGCTGCTGGCGGTGCTTGGCCAGGGCCGACGGGTCCTGCAGGGCGAGGCGCACGACCTCGACGTCCCGGCCGCCGGCGCCCTGCGGGGCGAGGGCGACGGCCGCGTAGGTCTCCGAGCTCGGCACGAGTTCCGCGGTGAGCCTGCGGAGGGCCTCGACGATCCGGCCGAGGTCCGTGCCGGCCTCGGCGGCCTTGAGTTCGTCCACCCCGACGTAGAGCACGAAGCCGCGGGCCTCGGTTCCGGTCGGCACGGCGCGGATGCGGGGCGACTCCGTCGCGGCCGGCGCGGCCGGGGCGGAGACGGGGGCCACCGGGGTGAGCCGGCGCGAGGACGGCTGGGGGGCGGTGAGCGGGTGCGCGAGATCGAAAGTAGCAAGAGACATGGTCGAATTCCTTGGGAGTGGTGAAGGGCCTCTAATGATGAGGGTGTGATCCTTCGGGATACTTCAGGTACTGCTGGCAAGGACGTCGCCCGTTATGAGGAGCGGACATCCCGGAGTTCCTGCCCCGCTACAGGGCCGAACTCGACAAGGAGTGGCTGATTAAGCACACATTCGACAACACATGACGATGCCGACCGGCATCATCATGCCGGCAGCCCTGGGAGCCGCGAAGGCAGTCAGGTCATGCGCGTTCATAGTCATGTAGCAACTATCTTGCATGGGCCGCCGGAAAGTCAAGCCCGCGGCGGTGTGGACGCGCGTTTCACGCCTAGACGGTGCCGTAAAGCCGATCTCCTGCGTCCCCGAGTCCGGGCACGATGTACCCCACCTCGTTGAGCCGCTCGTCGAGGGCCCCGAGCACGATGGTGACGTCCCTGCCCTCCATCGCCTTCTCCACCGCGGCGAGGCCCTCCGGCGCCGCGATGAGGCACACGGCCGTGACATCCACCGCCCCGCGGGCGAGGAGAAAGTCGATGGCCGCGATGAGGGAACCGCCAGTGGCGAGCATCGGGTCGAGCACGAAGCACTGGCGGTTCGAGAGGTCCTCGGGCAGGCGCTCCGCGTAGGTGGTGGGCTGAAGCGTCTCCTCGTCGCGCACCATGCCGAGGAAGCCGACCTCGGCCGTGGGGATGAGCTTTACCATGCCCTCGAGCATGCCCAGGCCGGCGCGCAGGATCGGCACGACGAGCGGCCGCGGCTGGCTGATCGCGAACCCGGTGGCCGTGGCGACGGGGGTCTCGACGGTGACGGTCTCGACCCGAACCCCGCGGGTGGCCTCGTACGCGAGCAGGGTCATCAGCTCTTCGGCGAGGGCCCGGAAGGTGGGCGACGGGGTGTTCTTGTCGCGCAGCACGGTGAGCTTGTGGGTGACGAGAGGGTGGTCGGCAACGTGGACTCGCATAGGCTCAATCTAGCTTGTCGGCCCATGGCGTCGGCGTACGGTTCGGGAGGTTCGTGGTGGCGGTGCCCGCGCTGTACACCGAGCGGATGCTCGAGGCCGTCGCGAGCGCGAGGCTGGCCCTGGAGCACGGCGACGTTCCGGTCGCGGCCATCGTGCTCGACGCGGACGGCACCCCGATCGGCGCCGGGCGCAACGAGCGCGAGCTGAGGCAGGATCCGACCGCCCACGCCGAGATCCTCGCCCTGCGCCAGGCGGCCGAGGCGCGGGGCGACTGGCATCTCACCGGCACGACCCTGGTCGTGACGCTCGAGCCCTGCCCGATGTGCGCCGGGGCGATTCTCGCGGCCCGCGTGCCCGTGGTGGTCTTCGGGGCCTGGGACGAGAAGGCGGGGGCGGCAGGATCGGTCTACGACCTGCTGCGGGATCGCCGGCTGCCGCACCGCGCAGAGGTCTACGGCGGCGTGGAGGAGGAGGCGTGCGCGGAGCTGCTCACCGACTTCTTCCGGGCGGCG
Source organism: Lacisediminihabitans sp. (assembly GCF_043726815.1). NCBI lineage: Bacteria > Bacillati > Actinomycetota > Actinomycetes > Micrococcales > Microbacteriaceae > Lacisediminihabitans > Lacisediminihabitans sp. The sequence continues at coordinate 38,301 of NZ_JAYSJZ010000116.1, read as the reverse complement.
CGCACGGAACTCTGACCGTCAGGGCTGCAGCGCGAGCCACTCCCCGAACATCGCGATCGATGCCCGCTCCATGGCCTCGCCGTGCATCGCGGCCTGGGCCCGAAGATCGTCCGGGTCGATGCCGTGGCGTTCGAGCTCGGTGAGCCCGTCGACGATCCACTCCTCGTACATCGCGCCGGTGAGCTCCGGATGGAACTGCACGGCGAGCGCGCGGTCTCCGAGGCTCCAGGCCTCGTTGCTGTACTCGGCCGAGCTGGCCAGCCGGGTGGCGCCGGACGGCAACCCGAAGGTGTCACCGTGCCACTGCATCATGGGCACGCCGGCCACGTGGCGCAGGGGCGAATCGAGACCGGCATCCGTGGGGCGCACGTCGCGGAATCCGATCTCCACCGTCTTGCCCTTGCGCACGGTCTCGCCGAGGGCCTCGGCCATCATCTGTGCGCCGAGGCAGATGCCCAGGGTCGCGCGCTCGGAGTCGAGCCGGCGCTCGAGGAAGGCGAGCTCGCGGGCGATGAACGGATGCGCATCCTTCTCGTAGACGCCCATGTCGCCGCCGAGCACGACCACCAGCGGGGCATCAGCCGCCTCGGCCGGCAGGTCTTCGCTGGTCACGTCCACGTAGTGCACCTCGTAGTCGTTCGCGAGCAGCACGGGCTCGAGGTTGCCCAGATGGGCGATCGGCAGGTGCCGGATGACGAGCGCGACCCGGGCCATGGCCTAGTCCGCCGCCTTGATGATGATCGCCTCGGTGGAGGGGTTGCCCTCGCCGGGAGCGACGTAGACGTCCGGTTCGATGTAGATCACCCGGGCGATGGGCACCGCCGCGCGCACTCTCGCCTCGAGCGCGTTGATGGCCGTGGCCACATCCGCGAGCTTCTTCTTGCCGGAGAACGCGATCTTCGCCGCGACGAGCATCTCGTCCGGGCCGAGGTAGAGCGTCTTCATGTGGATCAGGGCCTCGACCTCGTCGTCGGCGTTGATGGCGTCCCTGATGCGCTCGACGTCGGCGACGCTCGCACCCTCGCCGACGAGCAGGGTCTTGGTCTCCATGCCCAGAATGATAGCGACCAGCACGAGCAGAACGCCGATGGCCAGGGTGCCGATCGCATCGAACAGTCCGTTGCCGGTCACGATCGTGAGAAGCACGCCGAGGAAGGCGAACACGAGCCCGGTGAGGGCCGCGACGTCCTCGAGCAGCACGACGGGGAGCTCCGGCGCCTTGGAGTGGCGGATGAAGGCGACCCAGCTCTGCGTGCCGCGGGTGTGGTTCGACTCGCGCACCGCGGTGCGCAGCGAGAACGATTCGGCGATCATCGCCACGATCAGCACCACCACCGGCAGCCAGGCGTTCTCGAGCGCGTGCGGGTGCTGCAGCTTGTCGAAGCCCTCGTAGAGCGAGAAGACTCCGCCGACGCTGAACAGGATTATCGACACGACGAACGCGTAGACGTAGCGTTCGCGTCCGAAGCCGAACGGATGCTGCTGGTCGGCCTTCTTCATCGATCGCCGACCGCCGCGCAGCAGCAGGATCTGGTTACCGGTGTCGGCGAGGGAGTGCACGCCCTCGGCGAGCAGCGAGCTCGAGCCGGAGAACGCCCACGCCGCGAACTTGGTCACGGCGATGGCGAGGTTGGCGAGCAAAGCCGCGATGATCGCCCGGTTGCTGCCCTGTGTGCTCATGCGGTCAATCCTAGGATGGTGGGATGAGTACCCTCCCGACCATCGCCATTCTCGGAGCCGGTTCGATGGGCGGGGCGATCCTCTCCGGGCTGCTCGCGCCGTCCGTGACCGTGACCGGCCGCATCCGCGTCACCAACCGCACGGAGGAGAAGGCCGCCGCGCTGCGGTCGCCCGGGGTGACGTCCCTCGCCCTCGAGAGCACCCCCGAGGGCAACCTGGACGCGGTTCGCGGCGCCCGGGTCGTGCTGGTGGGAGTGAAGCCGGCGATGGTGGCGGACCTGCTGCGCGAGATCGCGCCGGCCCTGGCGCCCGACGCCATCGTGGTGAGCGTGGCCGCCGGAGTGACGACGGCCACGATGGAGGCGATCGTGCCCGGTGTGGTGCTGCGGGCGATGCCCAACACCCCGGCCGTCGTCGGACGCGGAGTCACCGGGCTCAGCGCGGGCTCCCGCTCGAGCGCGGACGACCTGGCGATCGCCCGCGCCGTGTTCGAGACCGTGGGCGAGGTGCTCGAAATCGACGAGAGCCGCATCGATGCGCTCAGCACCATCTCGGGATCCGGGCCGGCCTACGTGTTCTACCTGATCGAGCAGCTCACCGCCACGGCGGTGGGGATGGGATTCACCGAGGAGGAGGCCGCCACCATGGTGAACGGCACCTTCCTCGGGGCCGCGGAGCTGCTCGCGGCCTCCGGCGAGAAGCCGGCCGAACTGCGCCGACGGGTCACCAGCCCCAAGGGCACCACCGAGCGCGCGATCGTCGAACTCGAGGCGGCAGACCTGCGTGCCGTCTTCGACCGTGCGACCGCCGCAGCCCTGGCGCGGGCCCGGGAGCTCGCCGCCGGCTAGCGAGCGGCGGTCAGTCCTTCTGGAGCTTGGCGAAGCTCTCGATGCTGGCCGAGTCACCGCTCACGATGATCAGGTCGTGCTCGGCGACGATCGTCTCCGGGGCCGCGTAGGTGAACTCCTGGCCGGGTGACTTCACACCGAGCACGGTGATCCCGTACTTGCGGCGTACCGCTGACTCGGCGAGTGTCACTCCGAAGAGCTGCCGGGGCGGGTGCATCTTCACGATGGCGAAGTCGTCGTCGAATTCGATGAAGTCGAGCATGCGGCCGGACACGAGGTGGGCCACGCGCTCGCCGGCCTCCGCCTCCGGGTAGATCACGTGGTTGGCGCCGATGCGGGTGAGGATCGTGCCATGCGACTTGCTGATCGCCTTCGCCCAGATCTGCGGGATACCGAGGTCCACCAGGTTCGCCGTGATGAGCACGCTCGCCTCGATCGACGACCCGACCGCGACCACGGCGATGGAGAAGTCCTGCGCGCCGATCTGGCGCAGCGCATCGATGTTGCGGGCATCCGCCTGAACCGCGTGGGTCGCGATCTCCGACCAGGCCTGAACGAGCTGCGCGTCGTCGTCGATCACGAGAACATCGCGGTCGAGGCGGGTGAGCTCGCCCGCCGTGGCGGCGCCGAACCGGCCGAGGCCGATCACGAGCACGGCCGCATCGGCCGGAATGGTCTCAGCCAACGATGGGCCTCTCTTCTGCTCTGCGGAACAGCTGTCGCTGTGTTCGTGCCGCGAGCGCCGCGGCGAGAGTCACTGTACCAACGCGGCCGAGGAACATCGTGGTCGCGAGCACGTAGACGGCGGGGTCCGGCAGTTGCCCGATCAACCCGGTGGAGAGACCGCAGGTGGCGAAGGCCGAGATCACGTCGAACAGCACGAGATCCAGGGGCGCGCCGGTGACTTGAAGGATCACGGCGGTGGCGACCGCGACGGTGGTCGCGCCCCAGAGCGTCACGCTCACGGCGACGCGAAGCACGTCGGTGGGGATGCGGCGTTCGAAGGCCTCCATCTCGCTGTGGCCGCGTGCCTCGGCGACGGCGGCGAGGAACAGGATGGCGAGTGTCGTGACCTTGATGCCACCGGCGGTGGACCCCGAGCCGCCCCCGATGAACATGAGCATGTCGGTAACGAGCAGGCTCGAGCCGTTCAGCTGGGAGATGTCCACGGTCGAGAAGCCGCCCGACCTGGTCATCACGGACAGGAACAACGACTGGAGAACGCGCTGGCCGGCATCCATCTGCCCGAAGGTGGCCGGGTTGCCGAACTCGAGGGCGAAGTAGGCGATGGCGCCGAGGGCGAGCAGGATGCCCGAGGTGACGAGGGTCAGCTTGACGTGCAGTGACCACCGCTTCGGACGGCGCAGGTTGCGGGACAGCACGTAGATCACGGGAAAGCCGATGCTGCCGAGCACGACTCCCACCATGATCACGCCGAGGAACCAGACATCTTCGCTGAAGGGCGCGAGGCCGTTCGGACTGAGCACGAAGCCGGTGTTGGTGAAGGCCATCGCCGAGAAGTAGACGGACTGCCAGAGGGCGTCCGGAAGCGAGATGCCCTGGAGCAGGATGCGGGGCAGCAGCAGAACCGCGATCGCCGCCTCGATCACCACGGTGCTGATGGCGACCGTGGCCAGCAGGCCGCCGATCTCGCTCAGTCGCACGGCCTGTCCCTCCGCGACCGCCCCTCGCTGGATGCGCAGGGGGTTGCTGTCGCTCGCGGCCATGAGCTTGGCGCGCAGCCCGAGCTTGCGGGAGATGACGAGGCCGAGGATGGAGGCGAGGGTGAGCGCGCCGATGCCGCCGATCTCCACGCCGAGCAGGATGATGCCGTGGCCGACCGGGGACCAGAAGGTGGCCATGTCCACGGTGGCGAGACCGGTGACGCAGATCACTGAGACCGCGGTGAACACCGCGTCGGCGAGGGGGGTCGGCGAGGACCCGGCCCGGGAGACGGGCAGCGAGAGCAGCAGCGTGAAGGCGACGATGAGCAGGAAGAAGACGCCGATGGCGAACCTGGCCGGAAACGCCGATGCGAAATCGCCCACGGCGTTGAGTGCGCGCGCGACAACGCCGACCCGCGAAACGGACCTGATGGCCATCTGGTCCCCCGCCCTCCGTGCCGCACGCCGAGACCTGCGCAACGGATGTCATGGTACTACCCGCTCGTCGCCCGCTAACCTGAGGGAATGGCTGACATCTTTGACGTGGTTGCTGACCCGACCCGACGCGACCTCCTCCAGGTGCTCCTCGACCGCTACGTCACCTCCGACTCGGATTCCGGCGAAATCAGCGTCGGCGAGATCGTGGAGAAGATGGGGCTGAGCCAGCCGACGGTGTCGAAGCACCTCAAGGTGCTGCGGGACCACGGGCTCGTGACCGTTCGCGAGGAGGGGCAGCACCGCTACTACAGCGTCGACACGAGCCCGCTCGAAGAACTCGAGGACTGGCTGATTCCGTTTCTCAGCGCGGACTTCGACAACGACTCGGAGGCCGCGGCCTCCACCGTGTTCGCGGCGTGGTCGGGAGTGCAGGTTCCCGAGCCATTCCGGCGTGCGGCGGACACGCTGCAGCATCCGGCGGACGCGGGCACCGCGGTGGGCCGCGCCGCCGCCGCCGCGTCGTTCCAGGCCCGCACCGCCCTGCAGGACGCCTCCCACGAGGTCGAACGACGGGTGATCGAGCCGATCAAGAAGAAGCTCGGTCGCAACGACAAATAGTCGACGGCCGGCAAAGATCGCCGGACTGTTGCCGCCGAGACCCAATAGCCCCTACAGTTACGATCTAGCACTCCAGTAACACCCGTTGCGAGTGCGCACGTTCCCAATCCCGCTGGAACACAAAGGGGCACAGCCGAAATGACACGCGATCTCTCCGAGGTGCGCTTTCTCACGGTGGCCGAGGTCGCCGACATGATGCGCGTCTCGAAGATGACCGTCTATCGTCTCGTGCACTCCGGTGAGCTCCCCGCCATCCGCTTCGGCCGGTCCTTCCGCGTGCCGGAGTCGGCGGTCGTCGCGGCGGTAGACTCGCACATCGCGGACGTCGGCTGAGCCGCTCCCAGGGCAGCGGTTCGCCAGGGCCGCGGCATGCGGGTAGAATGGCCCGAGGCAATTTTTCCGCGGTTCTGAACGGGCGCGGGCGTCTGTTCGCGAAAAGTAGAAGCCAGAAATTTATGAGGTGCGTATGGGTTCAGTAATCAAGAAGCGTCGCAAGCGCATGGCGAAGAAGAAGCATCGCAAGCTGCTTCGCAAGACTCGTCATCAGCGTCGCAACAAGAAGTAGAGCACTCCAGCGAGTGACCTGCACAACATGAGCGCCAGACCCGAGTGGTCTGGCGTTTCTTGTGCGTGCCCTTCGGCTGCCGGTGCGGGCACTACTCTGGAGACGTGTCCACCGCGGTCCTGACCCTCATCCGCAAGCCGGGGTGTCACCTCTGCGACACGGCCCGCGAGGTGATCGACGCCGTCGTTCTCGAACTCGCCTCGAACGGGTCGGCTCCCGCCATCCACGTCGACGAGCTGTCGATCCTCGACGACCCGGACCTCCTGGCCCGGTACGAGGACGAGGTCCCCGTGCTGCTGCTCAACGGCCGAGTGCACAACATCTGGCGCGTCGACCCCGATCGGCTCCGTGCCGCCATCCTGGAGGCTTAGAGAATGCTCAAACACGTCGTGTGCTGGAAGATCGTGGATGCGGACAGCATCGAGTCGCTCGACGTGATCGGCAAGATCGAGGACGGCCTCCGCGCCCTCGTGGGGACGGTGCCGTCCATCCGCGCCCTCGACGTCGGTCCGAGCGTTCTGACCGGACCCAACCACTGGGATCTCGCCCTCATCGTCGACTTCGACAACGAGGCGGGCCTCGAGGAGTACCAGGTGCATCCCGCCCACCAGAAGTTGGGGGCCTACATCCGCTCCGTCGTGAGTGAGCAGGCCACCGTGGACTTCATCGCCTAAACCTCGCGAAGCTTCGCGGCGGCTTCGGCCTCGGCGCGCGAGTCGTAGACCGGCTCGTCGAGCACGTAGGCGAGAGTCTCGTCCGGGTCGACGAGCAGCAGGTCGGTGGGCTCATCGGCGGCCTGGAAGTCCGCAGAGACGAGTGGTTCGTTGTTCAGGTGCACCGTGAGGATTCCGCTGCGGGTCTCGAGCGACGGCACCTCGAGGGCACTGATCGGCCGGCCGCCGGCCCGCTCCAGCAGCGCGAAGACGGCCTCGCCGACTCCCTTGCCCGCGGAGAGGAAGGCCTTCTCGTCCACCACGGTGTAGTCGTAGCGGGTGCGCACGGTGAAGGTGAGTTCGTCCGGCGTCTCGGACTCGTCCTCGTCGTCGTCCTCGTACAGCTCGTCGAGTGCGTCGCCATACGCCGCGACGGCCTCCCAGAGCTGGCGGTCCACCTCGACCGCCGCGTCATCCTGGTCCTTCTCGGTCTCGAGAAGCTTGATGTGGCGCTCGAGGATGCCGAGGAGCTCGAGGCCCGCCGCCACTGCCGTCTTCCTGCTGTCTGGTGATCCGTTTTCCATGATGGTCACGGTAGCAGTCCGGCTACGGCAGAAGTCGCGTGGGACCGCGGAAGAGGTAGGTGACCTCGCGCAGGTTCGCCTGGTGCAGCAGGAGCATCATCACGCGGCTGAGCCCCATGCCGAAGCCGCCGTGCGGCGGCACCCCGTAGCGGAAGAAGTCGATGTAGAAGTCGAGCTCCTCCGGGTCGAGTCCCTTGTCGCGAGCCTGGGCCTCGAGCACCTCCACGCGATGCTCGCGCTGGGCGCCGGTGGAGATCTCCACCCCGTTGAAGATGAGGTCATAGCTCCGGGTGAGGCCCGGGTCGTCGTCGTGGCGCATGTGATAGAACGGCCGGATGCTCGAGGCGTAGTCGGTGAGGAAGACGAACTCGTGGCCGAAGGTCTCGAGCACGTAGGCGGAGATCTGGCGCTCGCCCTCCGGGTCCATGTCGTCGTCGTGGCGGGGAACCTCGTAGCCGCGCTCGGCGACGATGCGCTTGGCCTCGGCGAGCGGGATGCGCGGGAACGGCGTGGACGGAATCGTCACCTCCACGTCGAAGAGGGCCTTGATGGCGTCGCCGTGCTTCTCCTTGACGGCGGTGAGGCCTGCGACCAGCAGGTTCTCGTGCATGGTCATCACGTCCTCGTGGCTGTCGATCCAGCTGATCTCGGCGTCGACGCTCGTGAACTCGGTGGCATGGCGGCTCGTGAAGCTCGGGTCGGCGCGGAAGGCCGGTCCCACCTCGAAGACCTTGCCGAAGCCGGCTGGCTGAGCCATCTGCTTGAAGAACTGGGGGCTCTGCGCGAGGAACGCCTTGCCCTCGAAGTACTTGACCTCGAAGAGCTCCGCCTTGGACTCGCTGGCGCTCGCCATGAGCTTCGGCGTGTGGATCTCGATGAAGTCGTTGTCGTTCCAGTAGCCGCGCAGCGCGTGTTCGAAGGTGGTCTGCACGCGGGCGATCAGGTTCTGCTCCGGGCGACGAAGGTCGAGGAAGCGCCAGTCCATGCGCTTGTCGATGCTCGAGTCGACCGCGATCGGGGTCTCGGCGATCGCGACGGAGGCGATGCGGAGGGAGTCGAGCTTGACCTCGACGCCGCCGAGCTTCACGCGCTCGTCGTGCTTGAGCTCGCCCGTCGCGGTGAGGAAGGTGCCCTGGCTGAGGCCGGAGATGGTGTCGGCGAGTTCGTCGTCGAGGGGCGACCCGTCTTCGCCGAAGGCCCGGGGATGCACGAGCTGCACCGCGCCGGACTCGTCGCGCAACACGACGAACTGCACCTTCTTCTGGTCCCTCACCGTCTCGACCCAGCCGGAGACACTCACGGGGCCGTCATTTGCTGCGGCAAGGTTCTTGATCAGGGTGCGTTCGCTCACGGTCACCGAGTTTAGCCCGGATGCCCGAACCGGCCGATCGCGGCGTCGAGGGGGCCGGGGCTCGGGCACACTCACGGGAATCTGGCAGCGAAGCAAAACGTAGACTGGGGCGGTGGCAGCAACCCAGATTCACCTCGTCCGTCACGGCGAGGTGTACAACCCCGAGGGAATCCTCTACGGACGCCTCCCCGGCTACCACCTCTCGGAGCTCGGCAAGAAGATGGCCGCGGCCGCCGCCGCCGGACTGAGCGGGCATCCGATCGTCGGGCTCTACGCGAGCCCCCTGCTGCGAGCCCAGGAGTCCGCCAAGCCGTGGGCCGACGCGTTCGGGCTCGAGATCGTCACCGACGAGCGGCTCATCGAGCCGTTCAACAAGTTCGAGGGCGGAAGCTTCGAGTTCGGCCCGGCCGTGCTCGGCAAGCCGCGGGTGTGGCCCTGGATCGTCAACCCGTTCAAGCCGAGCTGGGGAGAGCCGTACGTGAGCGTCGCCGCGCGCATGCTCGCCGCGATGGACGACGCCTGGAACTCGGCGGACGGCGGCGAGGTCGTGATGGTGAGCCACCAGATGCCCATCGTGATGGTGCAGCGCACCCTCGCCGGCCAGAAGCTCTTCCACGACCCGCGCAAGCGCCGCTGCCGACTCTCGAGCATCACCACGGTCGAGAAGCGCGGCGACCGTTTCGTGGAGGTGGGCTACCGGGACCCGGCCGCCGACCTGCTCGCTCGGTCGATCGACCTGGGAGCGGTATGAGGCGCGCGGCCGTCGTCGCGCTCTCCGTGGCGGCGACTCTCCTCCTCGCGGGGTGCACGTCCACCGACAAGCTCGCGGTCGACTACGGCAGCGGAGCCGGAACCAGCTACACGGACGACTCCGGCGCCCCCGTGATCGTGAAGGCGTCCGACCGGGCGAAGGCCATCACCTTCACGTCCAAGGACGAGACAGGCGCGGCGGTGTCGATGGCCGACTACCTCGGCAAGGTCGTGGTGGTCAACTTCTGGTACGCGGGATGCGCCCCCTGCCGCGCGGAGGCGCCCATCCTCAACACGCTGCACGCGAAATACGCGCCGCAGGGCGTCGCCTTCCTCGGCGTGAACACCGTGGACCAGGCGGCCACCGCCCGATCGTTCGAGCAGCAGTACAAGGTGCAGTACCCCTCGGCGATGGATGTCGACAGCGGCTCGGTGCGCATCGCCTTCGCCGGGGCGATCGCCCCGACGGCCACCCCCACCACCTACGTGATCGACACGAAGGGGCGCATCGCCGCGCGCATCGTCGGCCAGCTGGAGTCGGCGTCCATCCTCAACACCCTTCTCTCCGACGCCCTGGCCGAGAGCAAGTAGTGCAGAACCCGATCTCGCAGCTCGTCTTCGGCGGCAACCTCGCCTTCGCCCTGCCGATCGCCCTGCTCGCCGGCATCATCGCGTTCGCGTCGCCCTGCGTGCTCCCGCTCGTGCCCGGCTACCTCGCCTACATCGGCGGGTTCGCGGCAACGAAGGAGAAGAACGGTCGTGGCCGCCTCGTTCTCGGCGTCGGCCTGTTCGTGCTCGGCTTCAGCGTGGTGTTCATCGCGCTCAACGTGCTTTTCGCGGCCGCCGGCACCCTGCTCATCCCGTGGATCGACCTCATCACGCGCATCGCCGGGGTGCTGCTGATCGTGATGGGGCTCGTCTTCATCGGGCAGTTCAGCTTTCTGCAGCGCACCTTCAAACCGGAGTGGCGCACCACGACCGGCCTCGGCGGGGCGCCGCTGCTCGGCGTGGTGTTCGGTCTCGGCTGGTCGCCGTGCCTCGGCCCGACGCTCGCCGCGGTGTCCCTGCTCAGCGCGGACAGCGGCAGCGTATGGCGTGGCCTGCTGCTCGGCGTGTTCTACTGCCTCGGCCTCGGCATCCCGTTCCTGCTCGTGGCCTTCGGACTCAACTGGGTCACCGGAAGTGTGGCCTGGCTCAAGCGCCACATCCGCCTGATCAACATCATCGGCGGCTCGCTCCTCATCGCGATCGGAACACTCATGGTCACCGGCGTCTGGCGCATCCTGGTCTCCGACCTGCAGGCGGTGATCTCGAGCTTTGTCCCGGCCCTCTGATCACATCGACTCACCGGCGCCGCGCCCCCGGGGCGACGACGTTGCGCAGCCCAGGCTCGGCCCGATCGGCTACCTGCGGTTCTTCTGGCGCCAGCTCACGAGCATGCGCACCGCGCTGTTCCTGCTGCTGCTGCTGGCCATCGCCGCGGTTCCCGGCTCGCTCTTCCCCCAGCGCAGCTCGGACCCCAACGGCGTGACGCTGTACTTCACCACCAACAAGGCGCTCGCTCCGGTTCTCGACAAGCTCCAGCTCTTCGACGTCTATACCTCGGCCTGGTTCTCGGCCATCTACCTGCTGCTGTTCATCTCGCTGATCGGCTGCGTGATCCCGCGCACGATCTTCCACCTGAAGGCGCTCGCGTCCGCGCCGCCCAGGACCCCGGCCAGGCTCGACCGGCTCGGGGCGTTCCGGGCGTTCGAGGTCGCGCCCGACCAGACGGATTCCGCGGGTGCGCCGATCACGGCGGCGTCGGCGACCGAGGCGGCGCGCGCGATGCTGCGCGGCTCCGGCTATCGCGTGCGGCTGTTCGACGGCCCGGCGTCCTCGGCCGGCGGGAGCCTGTCGGTGACGGCCGAGCGGGGCTACCTGCGGGAGACCGGCAACCTCGTCTTCCACATCGCGCTGATCGGGATCCTGCTCTCGGTGGGCATCGGGGGAGGCTTCGGCTACACGGGGCAGAAGGTGCTCGTGACCGGCCAGGCGTTCGCCAACGTGCGGCTCACCTACGACTCGTTCAGCCCCGGGCGCTTCTTCACCGACTCGGCCCTCGTGCCCTACCGGCTCATCCTCGACAAGTTCTCGGCCAAGTACGAGGAGCAGAACCGGAACGCCTACGGGCAGCCGATCGACTACACGGCGAACGTCACCACCTACGACGCGGCCGGCACGGCCACGAAAGAGGTGATCAAGGTGAACGACCCGCTGCGCATCGGTGGAAACGAGATCTACCTGCTCGGCAACGGTTACGCGCCCTCGATCACGGTTCGTGACCCGAAGGGCAAGGTCGTGTTCTCGGAGTCCGTGCCCTTCCTGGCCCAGGACGCCAACCTCACCTCCATCGGCATCGTCAAGATCCCGGACGGACTCTCCAGCCAGGTGGGGATGCGCGGCTTCTTCTACCCGACCGCGGCCAAGAACGAGGCGGGCACCTTCTCGTCCACCCATCCGGACCTGCGGAATCCCATGCTCTCCCTGGTGCTCTACACTGGGGATCTCGGCATCAACCAGGGCACCCCCAAGTCGGTCTACTCGCTCGACAGCGACACGATGACCGAGGTCGCCGGACCAGGGGCCGCCTCCGGCACGGGCGCACTGCGGCTCACCCCCGGGCAGACGGCTCAGATTCCCGGCGGACTCGGCTCGATCACCTTCGACAACGCGGCGCCCAAGTCGGATGCCGCCGACCTCGAGAAGAGCGTGCCGCGATTCGCCTCGTTCGACGTGCACCGCGACCCGACCCAGGGCTGGGTGCTGTTCTTCGCCATCTGCGTGCTGCTCGGACTGCTCACCTCGCTCTTCATTCCGCGCCGCCGCGTGTGGGTGAAGGTCATCGAGCAGGACGGCGGCCGGCTGCGGCTCGAATACGCGGGACTCGCCCGCGGGGAGGACCCGGGGCTCGAGTCGGCGGTGGCGGAGATCGCCGAGCGGCACTCCCAGCGCCTCGGGCTTAGGCTGACATCGTGACCGAACAACTGGCATCCTTCTCGCTCGTCGCGATCTACTCCGCGATGGCCGTCTACCTCTTCGCGTTCATCGCGTTCACGCTCGACCTGGCCAAGCGTTCCGCGGAGACTCCGGCGGCCGTGACGGCCGCGCCGGCGGCGCGGGTCGGCCAGCTTTCGAGCGCTGGCGGCACCGCCACCCTCGAGCGCCCGGCGGCACCGGTTCCGCCCACGGTCCAGCGCCGGTCCGGTCGTTTCGAGCGGGTCGCCTACGCGCTCACCATCCTCGGCTGGCTCCTGCACGTGGCGGGAACCGTGCTGCGCGGAGTCGCCGCGCACCGCGTGCCGTGGGCAAACATGTTCGAGTTCAGCCTCACGGCATCCGCCATCATCGTCGGCGTCTTCATCGTCGTGCAGGTGTGGCAGGACCTGCGCTTCCTCGGCGCGTACATCACCGGCTTCGCGCTGATCGTTCTCGGCTTCGGCACCGTCGGCTTCTACGTGAGCGTCGTGCCGCTTCCGCCGGCCCTGCAGTCATACTGGCTCGTGATCCACGTCTTCGTGGCCACCCTCGGCACCGCCTTCTTCGCGATCGGCGCCGGGCTCTCGCTCGTGCAGCTGATCCAGTCGAGGCGCGAGGCGAACAAGTTCGCCGGCCTCAAGTTCCTCGACACGGTTCCGGGCTCGGTCGCCCTCGAAAACCTGGCCTATCGCGTGATCGTGGTCGGCTTCGTCTTCTGGACGTTCACCCTCATGGCCGGCGCGATCTGGGCCGAGCACGCGTGGGGCCGGTACTGGGGCTGGGACACGAAGGAGGTCTGGACCTTCATCATCTGGACGATCTTCGCCGGCTACATCCACGCCAGGGCGACGCGCGGATGGCGCGGCTCACGCTCGGCATGGCTCGCGATCATCGGCTTCTCCGCCGTGATGTTCAACTTCACGATCGTCAACCTCTTCTTCAAGGGACTGCACGCGTACAGCGGCCTGATGTCCTAGCTGTACCGCCCAGGGACGTCGGGCGCGGGTTGTGCAGGACGGAGCCGCCGTCCCCGGGCGCCCACCCCGCAGACTCCAGTTGTGCAGGACGGGTTGTGCAGGACGGCTCGGGCGGATAGCAAGGACGATCGGTGCAGAACCAACGGGAGTGTCCTGCAGACCGGGACCGTTCGGGTCGCCACACCCTGCCGTGTCCTGCACGACCTGTCTTTCCTGAGCTGTCGTGCTCAGGCTGTCCTGTACAGGGTGTCCTGCAGAACCAGAGTCTGCGGGGTGGGCACCCACGCCTGCCGGCACCGTCCTGCAGAACACGGCCCGACCGACGCGGTGCCCGAGGTCACCGCGCCGTCGGCGCGATGGCGTCCGCGCAGGCGGCGAGGTCCTTGCGCAGCTTCACGCGGCGCTTCTCGGGGATGGCGGAGATCATCCGCTTCTCCACCTTGCGCACGGACTCCGCGGCGGCGTGCAGCTGCGCGCGTCCCTCTGGCGTGAGCTGGGTGGGTCTGGCCCAGCCGGTGGCCACGGTGTCCGGGCGGGTCACGAGCCCGCGCTGCTGCAGGCCGCGGAGCACGAGGTTCATCGACTGGCGGCTGACGAAGGCGCCGCGGCCCAGCTCGGCGTTGGACAGGCCGGGATGCCGGCCGAGCAGCTCGAGGCAGGAGAACTGCGCGACGGTGAGGTCGAACGGGCGCAGCACCTCTTCGGTCGCGAGGTGCAGCGCCTTGGCCGACTGCTTGAGCACGTAGCCCAGCGACTCGGTGAGATGGCCCACCCGATCCTGTTCCTTCATGTCAACATTCTGACACGTCGGGGTGCGGCGACCGGGAGGCCGACCAGCCGGGTGAGTCGCTCAGGCGAGCAGTTCGCGCACCCGGGGGGCGACGACCGTGCCGTAGAGCTCGATGCTCGACATGAGCTTCTCGTGCGCGAGCGTGCCGTTCGAGTACTTGAGGTCGAACCGGTCGAGGCCGAGGGCCCTCGCGGTACCGGCGATCTTCTGCGCGACGGTCTCTGGTGAGCCGACGTAGAGCGATCCGGTGTCCGCCTCCTGTTCGAAGGACTCGCGGGTCATCGGGCCCCAGCCGCGCTCCTTGCCGATGCGGCCGACCATCTCCGAGTGGTGGGGCCAGAGCTCCTCGCGGGCCTGCTCGTCGGTCTCGGCGATGTGGCCGGGCGAGTGGACGCCGATCTTCGGGGTGGGCTGCCCGAACTGGGCGAGGGCGCGGTGGAACAGGTCGACGTACGGCGCGAAGCGGGCGGGCTCTCCGCCGATGATGGCGAGCATGAGGTTGAAGCCGTAGCGGGCGGTGCGCACGACGGACTCCGGGCTGCCGCCCACGCCGATCCAGGTGGGGAGCAGTCCGTTCTCCACGGTGGGAAAGACCGACTTGTCGACGACCGGCGAGCGGACCGTGCCCGACCAGTTCACCGGCTGCTGTTCGCGAACCGCGGCGAAGAGCTCCAGCTTCTCTTCGAAGAGCTGCTCGTACTGGGCGAGGTCGAGTCCGAAGAGCGGGAACGACTCGGTGAACGACCCGCGCCCGAGGATCACCTCGGCGCGACCGCTGGAGATGCCGTCGAGGGTCGCGAAGCGCTGGAACACCCGGATCGGGTCATCCGAACTCAGGACCGTGACGGCCGTGCCGACGTGGATTCGCTCGGTCTGGGCGGCGATGGCGGCCAGCACCACCTCGGGAGCGGACACAGCGAAGTCCTTGCGGTGATGCTCTCCGACGCCGATGTAGTCGAGTCCGACCCGGTCGGCGAGCACTCCCTGGGCCACGAGGTTGCGCAACACCTGGGCGTAGGGCACCGGGGTGCCGTCCACCTCATTCGTCACGTCGCCGAAGGTGTCGATGCCGAGTTCGAGCTGCTGCGCCATGGTGTTCTCCGAGGTCTTGTTGTATGCGAATGCATGGACATGAACATCGTCATGGGCAACGCTATTCCCGGCGGGCATCCGCCGGCGAGTCTAGGCCGGCAGAAGCGCGTAGCAGCGTTCCAGCCTGGCCGTCCACCAGGCGGTACGTACGGGGTCCGCGGCGTGCGCGTCGAGCAGGGCGAGGCTCGGCACCACGCGGCGCACGTCGATCGACCCGGCCACCGGCACGAGCGAGTCTTCGGTCACGTCCGAGGCCAGCAGGCTCACGGTCGCGAGTCCGCAGTCGTAGGCGAGTTCGGGCACGGCGGCGGCGAGGTACGCGCCCATCGAGATGCCCACGGAGGTCTCCAGGGCGCTCGAGACGACGACGGGGAGCCCGGCCTGCGCGGCGATGTCGAGGGCGCGGCGAATGCCACCGAGGGGCTGCGCCTTGATCACGAGCAGATCCGCGGCCTTCGCCCGTGCCACCTCGAGCGGATCGCTCGACTTGCGCACGCTCTCGTCGGCGGCGATCGGCATGCCCATGTACTTGACCCGCGTGCGGATGTCGGCGAGCTCGTCCACGGTCGGGCAGGGCTGTTCGACGTATTCCAGGTCGTACGGCGCGATGGCATGGATGGCGTGCTCGGCCTCATCCACGTTCCAGCCGCCGTTCGCGTCCAACCGGATGCGCCCCTCTGGGCCCAGGTACTTACGGGCCGCGGCGACCCGGGCCACGTCGTCGGCGAGCGTCTGGCCGGGTTCCGCCACCTTCACCTTGATGGTGCGGCAGCCGGGAAAACGGTCGAGGACGGCGGCGACGTCCTGGGCGGCGACGGCGGGAAGCGTGGCATTCACGCGGATGCTGCTGCGGAAGATCGCCGGCGCCGGGGTCCAGCCGAAGTCGATCGCCGCCGCGAGCCAGGCCGACGACTCCTCGTCGTCGTATTCGAGGAACGGCGAAAACTCGGTCCACCCGGCCGGCCCCTCGAAGAGCATGACCTCCCTCGTGTCGATCCCGCGAAACCTCGAAGTCAGTGGCAGGGAGACGACGCGCGCGGTGGAAAGGATGTCAGACAGCGTCGGCAGCATGTGCCCAGTCTGCACCCCCCGGCGTGCCTTAGTCTGGGCGCATGTCGACCGAGTCGTTCGAGTGGGCCAGGCGGCAGTGGCCCGGGCTGGCCGCGTTCGCGCTCGTGGTGCTGCTCATCGCGGTGGAGGCGGTCGCGGTGTCGATCGGCTCGACCGGACAGTGGACCACCGCGACCGTGCTCGCGTGGACCGTCATCGCGCTGACGATCGTCTCCTTTCTCGGCGGACTCGCGGCGGTCGTGCTGCGCCGCGGGCGGCGGTGGGGTGCCGTGGCGGCGATCCTGAGTGTCGTAGCGAATCCGCTCGTGCTCGTCTGGCTGTTCCGCGCCCTGGGCAACTCGTAGGCTTGCCCCATGACTGAGGTCTCCGAACTGTTCGATCCGAGCGCGTGGAAGCCGGTGGCCGGTTTCGGCTCGCTGACCGACATCACCTACCACCACGACACGGCCGGGCGGGTGGCGCGAATCGCCTTCAACCGGCCGGAGGTGCGCAACGCGTTCCGGCCGCACACCGTCGACGAGCTGTATTCGGCCCTCGACGATGCCCGCCAGAACTCGCGGATCGGCGTGGTGCTGCTCACCGGCAACGGCCCGAGCGCCAAGGACGGCGGCTGGGCGTTCTGTTCGGGCGGCGACCAGCGCATCCGGGGCCGCGACGGCTACCAGTACGCCGACGGGTCGACGAGCACCGGCCGCCTGCACATCCTCGAGGTGCAGCGGCTGATCCGCTTCATGCCCAAGGTCGTCATCGCCGTGATCCCCGGCTGGGCGGCCGGCGGCGGCCACTCCCTGCACGTGGTCTGCGATCTCTCCATCGCGAGCGCGGAGCATGGAAAGTTCAAGCAGACGGATGCCGATGTGGGGTCGTTCGACGGAGGCTACGGCAGCGCGTACTTCGCCCGCCAGGTCGGCCAGAAGGCCGCGCGGGAGGTGTTCTTCCTCGCCAGGGAGTACGACGCGAGGCGTGCCCTCGAGATGGGTGCGATCAACGCCGTGGTGCCGCACGCCGACCTGGAGAAGGTGGCGCTCGAGTGGGCGAACGAGATTCTCGGCAAGTCGCCGACGGCCATCCGCATGCTCAAGTTCGCCTTCAATGCGGTCGACGACGGGATGGTCGGGCAGCAGGTGTTCGCCGGGGAGGCGACCCGGCTGGCCTACGGCACCGACGAGGCGGTGGAGGGCAGGGACGCCTTCCTCGAGAAGCGCGAACCGGACTGGTCGCCGTTCCCCTGGCAGTTCTAGTGCGAACGGGCCTTCAAATGCGCACGGGGGCGCGGTGAGCCGGCCGCTCCGGGTGGTGCCGGCCGACGACCCCGTCGTGGTGCTCGAGGCCCTGCGCGACGCGCTCGCCGGAGGCGCGGCGGTGCTTCCCGGGGCGCCGAGCAACGGCCTGCCAGCGACTGTCGAGCAGCGCGTGGCCCTCGTCGTGGAGACGAGCGGCTCCACGGGCGTCCCGAAACGAGTCGCGCTGGCGGCCAACGCCATCCTCGGCAGCGCCGCCGCCTCGGAGGCCTCGCTCGGCGGGCCCGGCCAGTGGCTGCTCGCCCTGCCCGCGCACTACATCGCGGGCATCAACGTGCTCGTGCGCTCGATCTCCGCCCAGACCGAGCCGGTGGTCATGCCGCCCGGGCACTTCGACGCCGTCGCCTTCGCCGCGGCGAGCGGGCGGCTCGACGGCGAGCTGCGGTTCACCTCGCTCGTGCCGGCCCAGCTCGCCCGGCTCGTCGACGCAGCGGAGAACGACCTCGGGGTGCTCGAGGCGCTGCGGCGCTTCGACCGGATGCTCGTGGGCGGCCAGGCCACGCCGCCGCAGCTCGTGGGGCGGGCGCTCGAGTTGGGCCTCAACGTCACTCGAACCTACGGCTCGAGCGAGACTTCGGGGGGCTGCGTGTACGACGGAGTGCCGATCGGCACGGCCCAGGCCAGGATCGAGAACGGGCAGGTGGAGCTCGCCGGACCGATGCTCGCCGAGGGCTACCTCGGCGATCCGGAGCGAACGGCGGCGGCCTTCCACGAGGCGGACGGCACCCGCTGGTACCGCACGGGCGACACCGGCGAGATCGTCGACGGCGTGCTGACCGTGACCGGGCGGCTCGACGGAATCCTCATCTCCGGCGGGGTCAAGGTGTCGCTCGAGGCGATCGAGCGGGTCGTGCGCGGCCTGGACGGCCTCGCGGATGCCGTGGCGGTGCGCGCGCCGAGTGTCGCCTGGGGCGAGGTGCCGGTGGTCTTCAGCACGGGGGTGCTGCCGCTCGCCGAACTGCGCTCGGCCGTGGCCGAGACGCTCGGCGCGGCCTCCGCCCCGGCCGCCATCGTGCGACTCGACGCCATCCCGCTGCTGTCGAGCGGCAAGCCGGACCGCGTGGTGCTGGCCGAACTCGCGGCGGCCTCGGCCGGAGTCGAACCGCGGCGTCAGTAGGATTTGTGCGTGGCTAACGCGAGCAGACCCGTCCAGAGACGAATCGACCCGGAGAAGGTTCCGCGCCCCGGCCAGGGCGGCAAGGGCGGCAAGAGCGGAAAGAGCGGCAGACCGGGCGGCCAGCCGCCCCGCGTGGCCGTGCGCAAGGCGAGCGCCTCCGATTGGATCGGCGGGGCGAGGCTGCGCACGCTCCCCCTGGCGGTGTCCCCGGTCGCGCTGGGCACCGCATCCGCGTTCCTCCTCTCGAATCCGGGCTGGCACTGGGTGCGGGCGCTTCTCGCCCTGGTGGTGGCCGTGTCGCTGCAGATCGGCGTCAACTACGCGAACGACTACTCCGACGGCATCCGCGGCACAGATCGCTACCGAGTCGGCCCGTCGAGGCTCACCGGCAGCGGAGCGGCCAAACCGCGCACCGTGCTGGCCGTCGCGCTCGCCTTCTTCGCGCTCGGCGGGGTCGCCGGCGTCGTTCTCGTGGTGCTTTCGGGCTTCTACTGGTTGCTTGCCGTGGGCGCGGTGTGCATCGTCGCCGCCTACTTCTACACGGGAGGCAAGCACCCGTACGGCTACTACGGGCTCGGCGAGGTGTTCGTCTTCGTGTTCTTCGGCCTCGTCGCCACCGCCGGAACCACCTACACCCAGGTCGGCACGGTCAACACCGAGAGCTGGCTCGCCGGCACGGCAGCCGGCCTCCTCGCCTGCGCGGTGCTCATGGTCAACAACCTGCGGGATCTCGAACAAGACAGACTGGCCAAGAAGCGCACCCTCGCGGTGCTCGTCGGCAACCGCGCGTCTCGGGTGCTGTTCACCGTGTTCGTGACGATCCCGTTCGTGATCCTGGTCTTTTTCTGCGTGTTCTACGACAAGGCGCCGTACGTGTTCTTCACCCTGCTCGTGGCGATTCCCGCGGTGATCATCACGCTCACGGGTAAGACGGCGCCGGAGTTCATCCTCGCGCTCAAGCTCACGAGCCTCACCGCGCTGCTCTTCGGGCTAGGCCTGGCGGCTGCCATCGCCTTCTAGGCGGTCGAGCATCTCGTTCTCGAGTTCGTTGTCGGCGTCCCGGTCCTTGGCTGCGCGGATCTCGACGATGCTCTTCGCCACGGCATCCCGCTGGGGGCGAAAGAAGATGTACGACACGCACAGGCCGATCACCGCGGCCACGATCGCCGCGATCCAGCCGGTGACACCCACCAGCAGCAGCGCGGCGAGCACGACGGCGAAGATGCCGACCCTGATCGCGGTGTAGACCAGCCACTGGCGAGACGATTTCACGCCTTCCAGTCTAGGCACCGTGACTGTACGATTTGCCCTGCAGTAATCAGGATCGCGGCTTACAATCTGGGCATGACCCGCCTCGCCCTAATCCTCTTGATTGCCTATCTGGCGTTCACGATCTTCGCCCTGATCGACGTGATCATGACGAGCGGGACCCGCGTGCGCGCACTGCCGAAGTATCTCTGGGCCGCGATCGTGCTGCTCGTCCCGGTGATCGGCGCCGTGCTGTGGTTCACCATTGGCAAGGACCGTTCGTCGCGCAGCCCGGCCCAGCGCCAGTCGCGCGGGCCGATCGCCCCGGACGACGACCCGGAATTCCTGCGCCGGCTGGGCGAAGACAAGCAGCGCGAGGAGCGCATCCGCCAACTCGAGGAGCGCCTCGCCGAGCTGGACGACGACCAGAACAACAGCAAAGACTAGTGGCGGCGGAGCGGCCGGACGCGAACCCGGCAACGGAGTTTGCGGTGGCGATTCTCGGCGAGCTGGTTCGTCGCGGCGTGCGGGACGTCGTGTTGTGCCCCGGGTCCCGGTCGCAGGCGCTCGCCCTCGCCGCGGCGGCGTTCGAGCAGGCCGGCCTGATTCGCCTGCGGGTGCGCATCGACGAGCGCGTCGCCGGCTTCCTCGCGCTCGGGCTCGCCGTCGAGACCCGCACGCCGGTGCTCGTGATCACGACGTCGGGCACCGCGGTGGCGAACCTGCACCCCGCCGTGCTGGAGGCGCACCACTCCGGCGTTCCGCTCATCCTCTTCACCGCCGACCGGCCGCTCGAGTTGCGCGGGATCGGCTCCAACCAGACCAGCGAGCAGGTGGGCATCTTCGGGCCCGCGGTCACCTGGGTGCGCGATGTCGAGGCACCGAGCCACACCGGCTTCGATCCGGACTACCCCGGCCAGGTGGCGCACGAGGCGTACTCCGCGGCAGCCGGCCACTCCTCGACGCCGGGACCGGTGCAGCTGAACCTCGCCTTTCGCGAGCCGCTCTCGGGGCCGGTCGGCCGGCTGCCGCACCTCGACGAGCACCAGTGGCCCGAGCCGACGCTCCGGCGCGGGCTCGAGGTGGAGCACGCTCCGAACACCGTGGTCGTCGCCGGGCACGGCGCCGGACCGCAGGCGGAGGCGCTGGCCCGGTCGATCGGCGTGCCGCTGATCGCGGAGGTCTCCAGCGGCTCCCGGTTCGGCCCGAACCTCGTGGGCTCCTACCGTGACCTGCTCTCCGACCCCGAATTCGGCGGTCGAGTGGAGCGTGCGATCGTGTTCGGGCACCCCACCCTCAGCCGCGAGGTGCCCGCCCTGCTCGAGCGAGACGGCGTGACCGTGCGGGTGATCCGGGCGCCGGGCGCCGAGCCGTACAACCCGGGGCGCCGGGCGAGCAGCGTGCACGACTTCGCCAGCCACGACGGCGGCCCCGACGACTCGCTCGGCGCGCGCCGCTGGCTCGGCACCTGGGTGCAGGCGGGCCGTGAACGGCTCCTGGCCGACGTGCCGCAATCCGAGCCCGTGCCCGCCGAGGAACGCGCGGGTGACTTCGCGCGGGAGCAACTGGCCGCCTTCCGCGAGCCCATCACCCGGCGCCTCCTCGTGGAGACCGTGTGGCGTCTCACCTGGCCGCACGATCGGCTCGTGCTCGGCGCCTCCAGGCTCATCCGGGTGGCGGATGCCGTGGTGCAGGGCAAGAAGATCGCCGTGCACGCCAACCGGGGCCTCGCCGGCATCGACGGCACCATCTCGACCGGTCTCGGCATCGCCCTGGCGAGCCAGGACCCGGGCCTCGACCCGGGTGGGGCATCCGGCGGCACGCTGGGCGTGACCAGGGTGCTGCTCGGCGACCTCGCCGTTCTGCACGACGCCGGAGGGCTGCTCTTCGGGCTGGGCGAGGCACGCCCGCGCATCCAGGTGGTGGTCGGCAACGACGGCGGCGGAACGATCTTCGACGGCCTCGAGGTGGCGGCGACGGCCCCCCGGGACGCGCTGGACCGGGTGCTCTACACCCCGCAGTCGGTCGACCTGCGCGCCCTGGCCGCGGCCTACGGCTGGGAGTACCGCACCGCGACCACCCGCGGCGAACTCGACGTGGCGCTCGCGGCATCCGACTCCCCGACCCTCGTCGAGGTGCCGCTGGTTCGCTAGCGAGTACCATCGGCGCATGGAACTGACCTGGACCTCCGACCCCGCGCCGCTGCTCACCGTGAGGCCGGGATTCAGCCTGGCCGAGGTGGACACCTCATCGACCCCGGGCATCTCGGCGTCCAAGAAGACCGGCGCCGCGATCCTCGAACAGAACCGCGCCGAACTGGACGACCTTCAGGAGCGGTTGTGGGCCGAGAGCCGGTTCGAGGGCAGGCGCTCGGTGCTGCTGGTGCTGCAGGCGATGGACACCGCCGGCAAGGGCGGCATCGTCAAGCACGTGATCGGCGGCATCAGCCCCCAGGGCGTGCAGGACTACGGATTCAAGAAGCCCACGCCGGAGGAGCTCTCCCACGACTTCCTCTGGCGCGTGCGCAAGCGGCTGCCGACGCCCGGCATGATCGGGGTGTTCGACCGCTCGCACTACGAAGACGTGCTGGTCGCGCGGGTGCACAGCCTCGTCGAACCGGCGGTGATCGAGCAGCGCTACGAGCTGATCCGCGAGTTCGAGCGGGAGGTCGCGGCGAGCGGCACCACGATCGTCAAGGTCATGCTGCACATCAGCCAGCACGAGCAGAAGCAGAGGCTGCTCGAGCGACTGGAGCGCGAGGACAAGCACTGGAAGTTCAACCCGGGCGACATCGACGAGCGTGAACTCTGGCCGCAGTACATGGATGCCTACCAGCGGGCGCTCGAGGAGACGTCAACCGACACCGCCCCCTGGTTCGTGGTGCCGGCCGATCGCAAGTGGTACGCGCGGATCGCCGTGCAGCGGATCCTGCTCGATGCGACGCGCGCGCTCCGACCGCAGTGGCCCCTCGCGGACTTCGACGTCGACGCCGAGAAGGCGCGGCTGCTGGCCAGCTGACGGTCCGAACGGCAGCTCGCCTACACCGTTACGGACCTTCGCATCTGGCCGTCGTCGGCCTTTTGGCGGTGCCGCCCGCGTCGGTCGGGCGGTGTTCTGCAGGACGGGGCTCGGAGGTTGGGCGCCTACCTCGCAGACTCCAGTTGTGCAGGACAGCGTGTGCAGGACGCGGCAGGGGTGTGGTGACCCGAAGGATCCCGGTCTGCAGGACGCTCCCGTCGGTTCTGCACCTGTCGTCCTCGCTTTCCACCCGGGCCGTCCTGCACAACCGCTACTGCAGTCCTGCACAACCCGTCCTGCACAACTGGAGTCTGCGGGGCGGACACCCGCAAGTCGCCAGAACGTCCTGCACAACGCGTCCTGCACAACTGGAGTCTGCGGCGCACCGCATCCAGTGCGGCTACGCGAGCGCCTCGACGATCGGCCGGAACTTGAGCCTGGTCTCCACCAGCTCGCGTTCCGGCACCGAGCCCGCGACGATGCCGGCGCCCGCGTAGGCGGTGACCGTGCCGTCCGGGTCGACCTGGGCACTGCGCAGCGCGACCGCCCACTCGCCGTCGCCATCCGCCCCGACCCAGCCGACCGGCCCGGCGAAGCGGCCCCGGTCGAACGGCTCGAGCTCGTCGATCAGGCGGAGGGCCTCCACGGTGGGAGTGCCGGCGACCGCCGCCGTCGGATGCAGCGCCGAGATGAGGTCGAGCGAGGTGGAGCCGTCGGTGAGCTCGCCCTCCACATCGCTCGCCAGGTGCCACAGGTTGGGGAGCTTGAGCGTGAACGGCATCTCGCTCGCCGTGACGTTTGGACTGTGACTGCGCAGGGACGCCAGCACGTTCTGCACGGCGAACTGGTGCTCGTCCTGGTCCTTGGCCGAGGTGGCGAGAGCGGTGGCGGCGTCCTCGTCCGACCGCTCGTCGCTGCCGCGCGCCGCGCTCCCCGCGAGCACCCGGGCCGAGACCGACCCGTCGTCGACGCTCACCAGGGTCTCCGGGCTCGACCCGAAGAAGCCGTCGATGCTGAAGGTCCAGCAGTCGCGGTAGCCGAGGGCGAGAGCCTCGATGGCGCGGCGGAGGTCGGC
This sequence comes from Lacisediminihabitans sp., assembly GCF_043726815.1. Taxonomy (NCBI): domain Bacteria; kingdom Bacillati; phylum Actinomycetota; class Actinomycetes; order Micrococcales; family Microbacteriaceae; genus Lacisediminihabitans; species Lacisediminihabitans sp. Next base: position 14,443 of record NZ_JAYSJZ010000116.1, on the reverse strand, counting down.
GCCGGGCGGCATCGATCCCACGAGCTCCCGGGCGATCACCACCTTGCTCAGGTCGCGGTTGCAGATGCGGTCGACGGCGGCGGCGACCGCGGCGCGATAGCCGTCGGCATCGAGAGTGCCGGGGCGCAGGGCGACCGTGAACGGTCCGCCGTATGGCTGCATGGGCGGCACGACAGGGTCGGGAAGGGCGCCGACTCCGATGCGCGTGACCCAGCTCTGGTCGGTGTCCCGCCCGATCACGATCGACGGCACGATGAGAACACTCGTGCGCCGAGACCGGTCGGAGAAGGCGAAGCTACCCATGGCGATCAGTCCGGTGCCGGTGCGGGAGAGCGGGTCGGTCACCGTCGCGGCGGCGACCACTCGCTGCCAGGCCTCCGCGGCATCCAGCATGCGGCGCTCGCCGGTGAACTCCAGGCGCAGCGCCTCGCCGTGGCCGACGAGGCCGTAGCCGCGGCGTGTCCAGAGAAGCGGATTGCCCCGGTCGAGCAGGGGAACGAGGGGGCCGAGATCGTCCGTCTCGATGGTTTCGACGACGAGGGAGGGTACGGGGGTCTCGACGCTCGAGGGCTCGGAACCGGTCACCTGCCAAGACTAACCCGGCGAAACCGAGTGCCAGCGGAGCGCCGGATTCGCTGAACTAGACTGGGCGAGTGGCCAAGGCAGATTTGAGCAAGCAACCGGACGAGGTTGCCGCGATGTTCGACGGGGTCGCGAAACACTACGACCGCACCAACTCCGTGCTGTCGATGGGCAATTCGCTCATCTGGCGCATCGCGACGGTGCGCGCCGTGGCCCCGCAGGCCGGTGAACGCGTGCTGGACATCGCCGCGGGCACCGGAACCAGCTCGGCCGCCCTCGCCAAGAGCGGCGCGGATGTCGTGGCCGCCGACTTCTCGCCGGGCATGATCGAGGTGGGCCGGGTGAAGCACCCCGGCATCACCTTCGTGCAGGCGGACGCCATGGCGCTGCCGTTCGGCGACAACGAGTTCGACGCGGTGACGATCTCCTTCGGCCTGCGCAACATCGAGGACCCGAAGAAGGCCCTCGCCGAGATGTACCGGGTGCTCAAGCCGGGCGGACGACTCGTGATCTGCGAGTTCTCGAAGCCGCCGCGGGCCCTCTTCCGCGCCGGATACTCGGCCTACATGAAATACATCATGCCGGCCGTCGTCGACGCGGCCAGCTCGAATCCCGAGGCGTACACCTATCTCGCCGACTCGATCAGGGAATGGCCGGACCAGGTCACCCTGAGCCAGTGGATCCGCGGTGCCGGTTTCACGCGCGTCGCCTACCGCAACCTCACGGTCGGCGTCGTCGCTCTCCATCGCGGTCGCAAGCCGGCCCGCGTGGTCAAGCCGCGGGCAAAGCGCACGAGCACTCCGCGGGCGACGGCCAAACCGACAGACACTGGCGCTCCGAAGCCCTAGGGGTTCTGGCGTAATGCGGACGGACAGGTGACACAGTGAATCCGAGCGTGCCCCACGGGCGTCGTGGGAACAGCCTCAACTCGGCCCTCGGCCTGGGCGAGAGGCTCTTCTCGTCGGCAAGCGAGCGCAGGTTCGCCCAGGCCATCGAGGAGGGCCTCGACGAAGTGGAGGCCGGGCTCCTCAGGGAGATGTCGTTCGCCGACGACCTGGCGGATGTGACCAGCCGGTACCTGCTCGAGGCCGGCGGCAAGCGTGTTCGCCCCACGCTCACTCTGCTGACCGCCCAGCTCGGCACCGGCAACAACAAGAAGGTGATCAGCGCCGCCCAGGCGCTCGAGATCACGCACCTCGCCTCGCTCTACCACGACGATGTCATGGACGAGGCGAACATGCGCCGCGGGGTGGCCAGCGCCCAGAACGTGTGGGGCAACTCCGTGGCGATCCTCACCGGCGACCTGCTCTTCGCCCGGGCGTCGAAGCTCATGTCCGGGCTCGGCGAGCGGGCGATCAGCCTGCAGGCCGACACCTTCGAGCGGCTCTGCCTCGGCCAGTTGCACGAGACCATCGGACCGCGGGCCGGCGACGACCCGATCGAGCACTACCTTCGCGTGCTCGCCGACAAGACCGGTTCGCTCATCGCCGCCGCAGGCCAGATGGGCGTCATCTTCGGCGGTGCTCCGGAGGAGTACCAGGCACCGGTGATGGTCTTCGGCGAGAAGATCGGCATCGCGTTCCAGCTCATCGACGACGTGATCGACCTCTCGCCGGCGGCGGACGGCACGGGAAAGACGGCGGGCACCGACCTGCGCGCCGGTGTCTCCACCCTTCCCCTGCTCTACCTGCGCGACCTCGCCCGAAGCGACGTCGACGCTGCCGACCTGCTCACCCGCATCGAGCGCGACATCAACGCCGTGGTCTATGCGGAGGGTGAGGCGAGGCCGGAAGACGCGGAGCTGTCCGCCGCGATCGGCGAACTCCGCGACCACGCCGTGACCCGCAAGACCCTCGACGAGGCGCATCGCTGGTCGCGCGAGGCGGTGGAGGCGCTCGAGCCGCTGCCGAACGGCCCGGTGAAGAAGGCCCTCACCCGTTTCGCCGAGAGCATCGTCGAACGGTCCCACTGACCGACACCCCACCCCAACCGATGGAGCAGTAGACAGAATGACGAAACTGAGGCTCGCCATTGTCGGGGCAGGACCGGCCGGAATCTACGCCGCGGACATCCTGCTCAAGACCGAGCGCAACTTCGACGTGTCGATCGACCTCTTCGAACAGCTTCCGGCGCCGTACGGCCTCGTGCGCTACGGGGTGGCGCCGGATCACCCGCGGATCAAGGGCATCATCACGGCCCTGCGCGAGGTGCTGGACACGGGCAGGATCCGGCTGTTCGGCAACGTGCTCTACGGGCGGGACATCACCCTCGACGACCTCAAGAAGCACTACAACGCCGTGATCTTCTCGACCGGGGCCGTTCGCGACGCCGACCTGGACATCCCAGGCATCGACCTGCCGGGGAGCTACGGCGCCGCCGACTTCGTCAGCTGGTACGACGGGCACCCCGATGTCTCCCGCGAGTGGCCGCTCACCGCGAGGGAGGTGGCGGTTGTCGGCAACGGCAATGTGGCGCTCGACGTGGCTCGCATGCTCGCCAAGCACGCCGACGACCTGCTGCCGACCGAGATTCCGGACAACGTCTACGAGGCGCTCAAGGACTCCGCCGTCACCGACGTGCACGTGTTCGGCCGGCGCGGGCCGATGCAGGTGAAGTTCACGCCGCTCGAGCTTCGCGAGCTCGGCGAGCTCCCCGATGTGGACATGGTGGTCTACGAGGAGGACTTCGACTACGACGAGGCCTCCCGCGCCGCGATCGCGAGCAACAAGCAGGTCTTCGTGATCGACAAGGTCTTCACGAAGTGGCGTGCGCGGGAGGCGGGCGCCGCCTCGCGCAGGCTGCACCTGCACTTCTACGCCAAGCCCGTCGAGGTGGTCGGCCACGACGCCGTGGAGGCGTTCCGGTACGAGCGCACGGCGCCGGATGCCGAGGGCGGAGTGCGCGGCACGGGCGAGATCCGCGAGGTGGCCGTGCAGGCCGTCTACCGTGCGGTCGGCTACTTCGGCTCCCCGCTCGACGGCATCCCGTTCGACGAGAAGCGCGGGGTGATCCCCAACCGCGAGGGCCAGGTTCTGGACGACCACGACCAGCTGGTGCACGGCGTCTACGCCACCGGCTGGATCAAGCGCGGCCCGGTCGGGCTCATCGGGCACACCAAGAGCGACGCGATGGAGACGATCCGGCACCTGGTCAACGACCAGGCCGACTGGTGGATGCCCGCGCACCCGGACGAGGCGTCGATCGTGGCGCTGCTGGAGAGCCGCGGCATCGAGTACACCAACCTCGGCGGCTGGCACTCGCTCGACGAGTTCGAGAAGGCGCTCGGCGAGCCCCTCGGGCGGGCGCGGGTGAAGGTGGTGCCCCGGGACGAGATGGTCGCCGTCTCGCGCGGCTCGAACTAGCCTGGCGCCGGGTCACTGCACGGCGGCGGTGAGCCTGGCGGTGTCGTCGAGCACCTTCGAGCGCCGCGGTCGGTCGAGCCATTCCTCCAGCGTCAGCTCGCGGCACTCCTCGCGATACGACTCCTCGACCTCGCGCATCTGCCGCACGATGTCGGCGCCCTGCATCATCACCGAGATCTCCAGGTTGAGCGTGAAGGAGCGCATGTCCATGTTGCTCGAGCCGATCACGGCGACCTGGTCGTCGATGGTGAAGTGCTTGGCGTGCAGGATGGTGGGCGCCTTGAACAGCCAGATGCGCACCCCCGCCCGGAGCAGCGCCTCGTAGTAGCTGCGCTGCGCGTGGAACACGAGCGGCTGGTCGCCGATCTCCGAGACGAAGAGCTGAACATCCAGGCCCCGGTAGGCGGCATTGGTGATCGCATAGAGCATGGAGTCGTCCGGCACGAAGTACGGGCTCGTCACGATCACCTTCTCCTGGGCGCTGTAGAGCAGCGCGTTGAAGAGACGAAGATTGTTCTCGAGGTCGAAGCCCGGGCCGCTCGGCACGACCTGGGCATCCATCGTCTGGCCGGCCCCGGGCCTCGGCACACCCGGCGCCTCGCGCAGCAGGAGCTCGTCGGTCTCGCTGTACCAGTCGGTGACGAAGAGGGCGTTGATGCCGGCCACGATCGGACCCTCGTAGCGCACCATGAAGTCCTTCCACTTCAGGCCGCGTCTCAGGTTGCCCGGCTTGTTGTATGTGCGATCGATGAGGTTCTGCGAGCCGGTGAACGCGATCCGCCCGTCGATCACAAGGAGCTTGCGGTGATTGCGCAGGTCGGGCCGCAGGTAGGCTCCGCGGAACGGCTGCACGGGGAGCATGAGGTGCCAGTCGACCCCGATCTTCTTCAGCTGGCGGATCGTGCGGCGATAGCCGGGCGAACGGAAGGACGCGACGTGGTCGAGCAGCACGCGCACCTTCACCCCGCGTGCGACGGCCGCCTCGAGGGCCTCGAAGAATGGGGTTGTCGATGCGTCGTAGCTCACGATGTAGAACTCCACATGGATGAACCTGGTCGCCTCGCCCAGCGCGGCGGTCATCGCCGCGAGTGACTTCGAGTATTCGGTGAAGAGATCGGCGGTGTTGCCGCCCACGAGCGGCATCGACCCGAGGGTGCGGTTGAGCTCGACGATCGGGTCGAGCCAGGGCGGGAACGGCGGATCGCGCACGACGTCGTCCATGCCCTCCGTCGTGTCGAGGATGTAGGTGTTGATCTCCTCCTGCTTGTCCCGCCGGCTCCGGGGCAGGCGGGTGCTGCCGAACAGCAGGAACAACACGATGCCGACGGGAGGAAGGATGAAGATCGCGAGCAACCAGGCCATGGCCGTCTGCGGCTTGCGGTTCTGCGGCACGACGATCACCGCGATCACGCGGATCGAGATGTCGATGATCAGCGCGATCGTGGTGAAGGCGGAGCTGGTGAAGAAGGCGACGAGGGCGGTGAGCACGGGGTCGGGTGGGGCGGCTCAGCGGAAGTTGACGAATTGCAGGTCGATGTCGAGGTCGGCGCCCTTGAGCATCGCCATCGTCGTCTGGAGGTCGTCGCGGCTCTTCGAGGTGACGCGCAGCTCGTCGCCCAGGATCTGGGCCTTGACGCTCTTGGGCCCGTCGTCGCGGATGAGCTTGGACACCTTCTTGGCGTCATCGGAGGAGATCCCGTTCTTGAGCGAGACCTCGATGCGGTACTCCTTGCCCGAGGGGTACGGGTCGCCCGCGTCGAGGCTGCGCAGGCTGATGCCGCGCTTGATGAACTTCGCCTCGAGCACCTCGAGCACGGCCTTCACCCGATCCTCCGACGACGCCTTGAGCAGGAGCTTCTCGCCGCTCCAGTCGACCTCGGCGCCCACGTTCTTGAAGTCGTAACGCTGCGCGATCTCCTTCTGCGCCTGGTGGAGGGCGTTGTCGGCCTCCATCTTGTCGACCTTGCTCACGATGTCAAACGTTGGATCAGCCATGGCAGCAGTTTAACGGGCGCCGCCCGGCATGATGGGAGCACAATGCGAATTCTCTGGTCGGTGCTGCTCGCCGTCGGCGCCGTCGCCGTCGGCGTCGCGGTGATCGCCGGCATCGTGATCCTCGGGGCGCCGCAGCCGGGCGCCGACGTGGCGGCGCCCGCCGGTCCCGCGGCGCGCTGGGCGCCGGCCGCGCCCGTCGCGCTTTCCGCCTCGCCGGCGGCGGTCGGCGTGGCCGGGTTGGCGGCGGCCGGCTGGATCGCGAAGGTTTCGGCGGCATCCGGCATCCCGGCGAGGGCGCTCGAGTCCTATGCCGGCGTCGCGATCCAGATGAGCGGGGCGAGCCCGGGCTGCGACATCGGCTGGAACACCCTCGCCGGCATCGGCGAGGTGGAGTCGCACCACGGCACGATCTTCGGGGGGTCGATCGACGCGGGCGGCCTGGTCGGCCCACCCATCTACGGCGTTCCGCTCGACGGAGGGTCGTTCGCGAACGTGCCGGACACCGACAAGGGCGCGATCGATGGGGATGCGACGATCGATCGCGCGGTCGGACCGATGCAACTGATCCCCGGCACGTGGCGCAACTGGCACACCGATGCCAACGGCGACGGGCGCGAGGACCCGCAGAACATCGACGACGCCACGATGGCGGCGGCGCACTACCTCTGCCGGGCGAGCCCGGCGATGGGCGCGGAGGAGGGGTGGCGTGCCGGGGTGCGCGCATACAACGGGTCTGACCAGTACGTGGCCGACGTGGCCCGATATGCGGCGTCCTACGCCACCCTCGCGGCCAAGGCCGCGCCGGTCAGGTGAACTAGGACGGCTGAACCGGTCCCTCCGAATCAGGCCCCGCGAATCAAGCTCTGCGAACTAATACGTGCGGGACCGCATCGCCGTGCTCGACCGCACGATGAGCTCATAGGGCAGCGCGGTGTTGAGCGTGCCCTGGGCGCGCAGACTCGGGTGCAGCTGCTCCATGAGGATCTCCACGGCCTTCCTGCCCTGCAGCTGCGGAAACTGCGCGATCGTGGTGAGGCCGAAGAAGTCGCTCAGTTCGTGGTCGTCGATACCGATCACCGAGATGTCGTCCGGCACCCGAAGGCCCAGGTCGCGCGCGGCGAGGATCGTGCCGATGGCCATCTCGTCCGAGGCGGCGAAGACCGCGCTCGGTCTCTTGCGCGGATTGCCGAAGAGCTGCTTGCCGGCCGCGTAGCCGCCGCGGATGGTGAAGTCGGCCCGCTGGAAGAGCTCCGGGTCCGGCGAGATCCCCGCGGCCTGCAGCGCGGCCTCGTAGCCCACCCGCCGGTTCGTGGGCAGGTGGAAATCGCGCTCGGACTGCTCGTTGCCTCCGATGTGGCCGATCGAGGTGTGCCCGAGGGACAGCAGGTGCTCGGTGGCGAGGCGCGCGACGGAGACGTCGTCGATGCTCAGCGTGCGCACCCCGGCGAGCGGTCCGCCGACGCCCACGATGGGCTTGTTGATGTTGAGCAGGCCGGTGAGCTCGGCCGGGGTGAGCTCGAGCGAGATCGCGATCACCGCATCCACTCTCTTGCGCAGCAGGAAGTGCTCGAAGACGCTCCGGCGCTCGTCGCCGCCCCCGCCGAGGTTGTAGAGAGTGAGGTCGTAGCCGTTGGCGAGCAGCGCGCTCTCCGCGCCCTCGATCACCGAGCTGTAGAACCACTTGTTGAGGAACGGGATCACGACCCCGACATTGCGGGTGCGTCCGGTCGCGAGGCTCGAGGCGTTCGAGCTCACGACGTAGCCCAGCGCCTCGGCGGCCTCGGCGACCCGAGCCCGGGTGGACAGGGACACGTGGCCGTTGCCGCTCAGCGCGCGCGACACCGTCGCGGTCGAGACTCCGGCGAGCTCGGCGACCTCCTGGATGCCGGCCATCGAAGCTCCTCTGCTTGTACGCGCGCAACAGCCAGAATCCTACTGGTTGGCTGCGCGCGCGGGTGATTCTCCTGCGGCGCGCTAGCCTGTATCCTTGTTAAGCGCGATCCGATCGAATCCCCGTGATTCGCCGGTCGCACATGGCAAGTTACCCAAGTGGCCAAAGGGATCTGACTGTAAATCAGCCGTCTTAGACTTCGTGAGTTCGAATCTCGCACTTGCCACAGCAACACCACAGGTACACGGCCCGCGTCTGACGACCGGGCCGTTTGCCGTTTCAGCACCACCGAAGGGCGACCATGACCGTCGAATCGACGAATGCGGCGCTCCTCGCCGTGGCGAGGGATGTTGCGATCGAGGCCGGCAAACTCGCCAGGCGACGCCGATCCGAGGGCGTGCAGGTGGCCGCGAGCAAGTCGTCGCTCGAAGACGTGGTGACGCTCGCGGACCGCGAGACGGAGGCGCTCATCCGGGCCCGGCTGTTCGAGGCGCGAGGGGACGACGGGTTCTTCGGCGAGGAGAGCGCGGCGGGTTCCGGCTCGAGCGGGCTCACCTGGATCGTCGACCCGATCGACGGCACCGTCAACTACCTCTACGGCATCCCGCATTACGCGGTGAGCATCGCCGTCGTCGAGGGCGAGCCGGATCCGGCCACCTGGCGGGCCCTGGCCGGCGTGGTCATCAACCCGGCCACCGGGGAAGTCTTCAGCGCCACCGACGGGGGAGGCGCCCGTCTTGGCGACCGGCCGATCGCCGTCGCCCCGCCCGTGGAGCTGTCCCAGGCCCTCGTCGGCACGGGCTTCGCCTACCTCGCCGCGATCCGGGCCGAGCAGGCTGCGGTGCTCGTGGGCCTCATCGACCAGGTGCGCGACATTCGCCGGATGGGCACCGCATCGCTCGACCTCTGCGCCGTCGCCTGCGGTCGGCTCAACGCATACTACGAGCGCCAGTTGAGCCCGTGGGATCACGCCGCGGGCGCCCTCATCGCCCGGGAGGCCGGCGCGCGGGTCGGCGGTCTTCGCGGCGCGGCGGCATCCCGGGAATTCGTGCTGGCGGGGGAACCCGCGCTCGCGGCCCGCCTCGAGGATGCCCTCATCCGGCTCGGCGCCTAAGCCTCGGAGGATTGCTCACGGTTGTCTGATGGGGGGTGGATGACTTACCCTTTATGAATTCGTTATAAAGCGGTCCGATTCGACCGCACCGAAACATTTTGCTGGTTGCGTGTGATACAACGCGGATCCGCTCATGGAGGAAAGCCCCGTTGTCATTGCTCGCCATTCTCGCCGTGCCGGTGCCGAGCGACCTCGCTCGGAACGCGCTGGGATGCGGTGACCGATGAGCGGCATCACTCCAGGATCCGGCGATTCGCCGTTCCCCACACGCCGTGAGCTTCGCGAGCGGGCAGCCAGGCCGACCGGGAGAGCGGCGGCCACCGTGCCCACGAAGGCCACTGCCCAGAAGGCGCCGACCAGCGAATCCCGGAAGGCGCAGCCCACGCGCCAGCCGTCCAGGATGGCGCGCCAGGTCGCCGCATCCACCGCACCACGTAAGTCGCGCCAGCCCAAGGGCCGGCTGCTGAAGAGGCTCGTCAGCCTCAGCGCGATGCTCGGCGCCGGGGCTCTCCTCGTGGCCACCTCGCTTCCCGCGATGGCGCTGCAGGGCAGTGCCGCCGACGCCCTCGACGCCGTCTCCCAGGCTCCCGTGCGCACGCAGACCCTCGCCGTCGACAAGAAGGTGCTTGTGCAGGCGCCGACGCGTGACGCATACACCGTGGTCTCGCTCGCGCAGAAGATCCGCGTCTCGTACACCCACGGGAGCTTCGACTACACGAACGACCCCAACGGCACCATCCAGTGGCCGTTCCCGGTGGCCGTGCCGATCTCGAGCGGTTTCGGGCCGCGGATTGCGCCCTGCGGCGGATGCTCGAGCTTCCACGAGGGCGTGGACTTCACGCCAGGCTCCGGCGTGCCGATCGGCGCCATCGCCGACGGCGTGGTGAGCCTCGTCAGCTCCTCCGGCGCGTACGGCAACCACGTGATCATCGATCACGTGGTCAACGGCCAGAAGGTGCAAAGCCTCTACGCGCATATGCAGACCGGCTCGGTGACGGTGGCGGTCGGCGACGTCGTGAAGGTCACCCAGGTGATCGGCAAGGTCGGCAGCACCGGAGAATCGACGGGCGCACATCTGCACCTCGAGATCCACCTCGACGGCACCCCGGTCGACCCGTTTGCCTGGCTCAAGGCAAACGCCAACTGACCTTCCGGCCACTGGCGCCCCAACGGGGTACTGGCCATCCGCTTCTCGGTTGGATAGCCTAGGCAAATGTGAGCGCTGCCAAATGTTGGCGGCGATCGTCGAATTCACGACGATCACGGCTGACGCAGACTCACTCGCCGCCGAGCCGCCCTGAGGAGTCCACGACGTGTCCGAGCCGCTTCCGCAGTCCAGACGGGACCTGCGTGAGCGGAAATCGCTGGGGCGGGGCACCCCGCGCGCGGTCGCTCCACCAGCCAGGGCAGCCGCGGTCAGACCGTCGAGACGGCTTCTGCCCAGGCTCCTGAGCATCGGCGCGATGCTGGGCGCCGCGGCGCTGCTGGTGGCGACCTCGCTTCCGGCGAACGCGTTTTATCGTGCGCCGGTCGAGGCGTCCCTCACCGCGAAGTCCGCGCCGGCGCAGGTGTTCGAGGTGAAGAACGAGGTCGTGGTGACGACCCCGGCGCGCGACTCGTACACCGTGGTTTCTCTCGTCAAGAAGGTCGCGGTAATGAAGGCCACCGCGGCGACCAGGTCATTCTCCTACTCGAACGACCCGAACGGCACCATCCAGTGGCCATTCGCCGTGGCCGTGCCGATCGCGAGCGGCTTCGGCGAGCGGCTGGTCGCCAACTGCGGATACTGCTCAACCTTCCACGAGGGACTCGACTTCACGCCGGGCGCCGGGGCCCCGATCCAGTCGATCGCGGATGGCGTGGTGAGCCTCGTGCAGGAGGATCGCGGCGGTCTCGGCAACCACGTGATCATCGACCACGTGATCAACGGCAAGAAGGTGCAGAGCGTCTACGCCCACATGCTCACCGGGTCGGTGCGGGTCACCGTCGGCCAGGTCGTCAAGGTGGCCGAACTGGTGGGACAGGTGGGGAGCACCGGCGCCTCCACCGGCGCTCACCTGCACCTCGAGATCCATCTCGCCGGCACTCCCGTCGACCCGTTCGCGTGGCTCAAGGCCAACGCGAACTAGGGCGACGGTAGCGCCGCCCGTTAGACCCGCAGCCAGACGGCGGTGTCGTTCGGAACGGTGTTGCCGGTGAACGGCTCCGAGGCGAGCACGACCACGCCCTCCGGCAGGGCGGGCTCCGTGCCTCCCGTGTTGGCGATCACCACGATGTTGCCGTTGCGGAACGCGACGACAGTCTCGGGGTAGCCCGGCAGCCACTCCAGCTCACCAAGACCGAGGTCGTGTTCGGCACGCACCGCGAGGGCGGTGCGGTAGAGCTCGAGGGTGGAGTCTGGCACGCCGCTCTGCGCATCGCGCGCGTACGGGCCCCAGTCGGCCGGCTGGGGCAGCCAGCTCGCGCCCACCGTGCTGAAGCCGTAGGACGGGCTGTCGGACTCCCAGGGGATCGGCACGCGGCATCCGTCGCGCCCGTAGCGCTCGTGGTTGGTGCGGAACCAGGTGGGGTCCTGGCGGGCGGAATCCGGCAGGTCGATGACCTCGGGCAGGCCGAGCTCCTCGCCCTGGTAGATGTACGCGCTGCCCGGCAGCGCGAGCATGAGGGCGGTGGCGGCGCGGGCGCGGGTGAGCCCGAGGGCGCGCACGGGCTGGCCGGGCGACTTCGGGCCGATTCCGTGGCCCTGGGGGTTGGGCGCCGTGAGCGCCAGGCGGGAGGCGTGGCGCACCACGTCGTGGTTGGAGAGCACCCACGTGCTCGGCGCCCCCACCCCGGTGAACGCCTCGAGTGACGCGTCGATCACGCGGCGCATGGTCGGACCGCTCCACGGAGTCTCGAGGTAGGAGAAGTTGAAGGCCTGGTGCATCTCGTCCGGCCGCACCCAGCGGGCGAGCTTGGCGAGCGGCTCCACCCAGGCCTCCGCGCAGAGCACGCGGTCGCCCTCGTACTCCTCGAGCACGGTGTGCCAGTCCCGGTAGATCTCGTGTACCCGGTCCTGCGCCCAGTAGGGCGGCGTGGGCGGGTCGTAGTCCGCGTGCGCGAGAATCTCCGGTTCGAGACCCACCGCACCGCCGCCCATGCTGCCGCCGGATTCCGGGGCCGTGTAGTCGGGGAGGCCGGCCTCCTTGATCAGGCCGTGGGCGACATCCACCCGGAAGCCGTCGACTCCCCGGTCGAGCCAGAACCGAAGGATGTCGCGGAACTGGTCGCGGACCCACGGATTCTCCCAGTTGAGGTCCGGCTGGGAGGTGTCGAAGATGTGCAGGTACCACTGGCCGGGAGTGCCGTCGGCCCTGGTGAGCCTGGTCCAGGCCGGCCCGCCGAACACGGATTCCCAGTTGTTGGGCGGCAGCTCGCCAGTGGCGCCCTTGCCCTCGCGGAAGATGTACCGGTCGCGTTCCGGGCTGCCCTCCCCGGCGGCGAGCGCCTCGACGAACCAGGTGTGCTGGTCGGAGGTGTGGTTGGGAACGAGGTCCACGATCACCTTGAGGCCGAGCTCGTGGGCGCGGCGTTCCATCGCCTCGAAGTCCGCAATGGTGCCGAAGAGGGGATCGACGTCGCAGTAGTCCGCGACGTCGTAGCCGCCGTCCTTCTGGGGGGAGGTGAAGAAGGGCGACAGCCAAATCGCGTCCACACCGAGGTCGACGAGGGCCGGCAGTCGATCGGCGATCCCAATGAGGTCGCCGATGCCGTCGTCCCCCTGCCCGTCGGCAAAGGAGCGCGGGTAGATCTGGTAGATGACGGCGGAACGCCACCATTCGTTGCCCATAGTCATGCGAAAACCCTAGGGCATGCGAGTGGCCGGAATGTAAGCGGTTGCATCCGAGATCGGCGGCGCCCAGGCATTCGTCCCGCGGCGGCAGTGGCGATGAAAGCGTTTGCAGAGATATCGAGAACGACTCGGAAATTCGCGGAGTTAGTGGGGAATAATCCGATTCCGACCGTGCGTCCCGGGAAAAGGCTTTTGTTCACGGTCGTGTATCGATGCGGTCGTCGTGTTGCGAATGGTTCGCTGGCTTGCTTTACATGTAAACGCTTGCACAAAGCCTCCGGGAGAACGCCCTCTCGCCACTGCGCTGAGGGGTTCATTTCCCACTCTCACAGAAGAAAGGCACACCAATGAAGGTGACCAAACGTTCCTGGCTGGGCATCGCCACGCTGACGATCGCGGCTCTCGCGGCCACGACGCTCGCGGGCTGCTCGTCCTCCTCGACCACGGGGAGCGACCTCTCCAAGAGCGGGGCGAGCACGCTCACCCTCTGGGTCGACACCCAGCGCGCCCCGGCTCTCAAGGCCGTCGCGGCGCAGTTCAAGAAGGACACCGGCGTCACGGTGAAGCTCGTCGTGAAGGACTTCGCCACCGTCGACCAGGACTTCATCAGCCAGGTTCCCACCGGCAAGGGCCCGGACATGATCGTCAGCCCGCACGACAAGCTCGGTGCCTACGTGAAGAACGGTGTCGTCGCCCCGCTCGAGCTCGGCGACAAGTCCGGGGAGTTCGCCAAGGTCGCCATCCAGGCCGTCACCTACGAGGGCACCGTCTACGGCCTGCCGTACTCGATCGAGAACGTGGCGCTGCTGCGCAACACCGCGCTCGCCCCCTCCGCGGCGAAGACCTTCGACGAGGTCATCGCCAACGGAAAGGCAGCCATGGCGGCCAGCCCGGCCACGGTGAAGTACCCGTTCCTGCTCGGGCTCGACCCGAAGCAGGGTGACCCGTACCACATGTACCCGTTCCAGACCTCGTTCGGGTCGTCGGTCTTCGCCCAGAACGCCGATGGCACATACGACCCGTCCAAGCTCACGCTCGGCGACGCGGCCGGCCTCAAGTTCGCCGCTGCGGTCAAGCAGTGGGGTGCCGCGGGCATTCTCAACCGAACATCACGGGCGACATCGCGATCGACGCGTTCAAGAAGGGCGAGTCGGCGTACTACCTGACCGGCCCGTGGAACGTGCCGGCCATCAAGGAGGCCGGAGTCAAGTACGCGATCGACGCGCTTCCCTCGGCCGGCGGCCAGACCGCCAAGCCGTTCCTCGGCGTGAACGCCTTCTTCATCAGCTCGAAGAGCAAGAACAAGATCGCGGCGACCAAGTTCCTGGTCGCCTACCTCGGCTCCAACGCCGTGCAGGAGGAGCTCTACAAGGTGGGCGGGCGTCCGCCGGCCCTCACGAGCGCCTACGAAGCCGTCTCGAAGACGGATGCCGACGTCAAGTCGTTCGGCAGCATCGGCCTCGACGGTGTTCCCATGCCGGCCATCCCCGAGATGGCGTCGGTCTGGGCGGACTGGGGAGCGGCCGAACTGCAGCTCACCAAGGGTGACGGCGACCCGGCCACCGTGTGGACCACCGCGGCCACGAACGTCGCAGCCAAGATCAAGGGCTAGACCCGAGTCCTCGCGACAGTTCTCCCTCGTCGCGATTGTGCCCGGGCGACGGTGC
>NZ_JAYSJZ010000115.1:0-33348 GCF_043726815.1 Lacisediminihabitans sp. | reverse complement strand
AAGGCCTCGATCCTGGTGCGTCGCGAATAGATGACCACGCCGATCGTGATCAGGAGGGTGAGCGCGAAGAGTCCGTAGGCGATCGCCGAGCCGTAGCCGAAATCGAGCTTCTGGAAGGCGGTCTGCCAGAGGTAGTAGACGATGGTCTGCGTCGCGTTGAGAGGCCCTCCCCTCGTGGTCGTGTAGACGAGGTCGAACAGCTGGATGGCGCCGATCACCTGCCAGATGGTGGCGAAAATCGTGACCGGGGTCAGCTGCGGCCACACCACCTGCCAGAACACCTGCCACTTGTTGGCGCCGTCGATGCGGGCCGCCTCCATGAGCTCGCCCGGCATATCCTGCAGGGCTGCCAGGTAAATCACGGTGGTGAAGGCGGCCTGCCCCCAGAGCGACATGATCGTGATCACGACCATCGCCTGGGCCGGGTCTTCGAGCCAGCCCTGCTGGGGCAGACCCAGCACGCGCAGGATGTTGTTGAAGAGTCCGAACTGGGGATTGAACAGGTAGGTGGTGAGGATGCCGGTGACCGCCGCCGAGGCGACGAAGGGGATGAAGATGGCCGTGCGGTAGATGCCGATGAACCGGATGTTGCGGTTGAGCGCCACGGCCAGGAACAGCCCGAGTCCCACCGAGGTGGGCACGAAGAGCAGCACGTAGAGGATGGTGTGCCACAGGGCATCCTGCAGCTCGGTGTCGCCCACCATCCGTTGGTAGTTGGCGAAGCCGACGTTCACCGGTTCGCTGAACCCGTTCCACTTCTGCAGGGAGAGGAAGAAGGCCCAGATCGCAGGGAAGATGGAGAGGCCGAGCACGATCACGAGCGCCGGGGCGACGAAGCCCCAGCCCTCGAGGCTCTCGAGCAGGCGCCGACGTTTCTTCGTGTCACGCGCCGCCGGCCGGGGCGCGGTCGGGCCCGGCCCGGTCGCGACCCGATCGGCGACGGCAGTCACTACTTGGCCTTCAGGGCTTTGTCGGCCTTGGCAGCGGCGGTCGTGAGCGCCGACTCGGCGGTGCCCTTGCCCTGCAGCACCTGGCTCACCGCGTCGCCGACGGCGGCGGAGAGTCCGACATAGCCGGCGACGGTCGGGCGTGCCGTGGTGGCGTTCGCCGAGTTGGCCGCCATCACGTCGAGCCCGGGGTTGGCCTTCACCTGCGCCGCGAACTCGGGGCTGTCCGCCTCGCTCGACCGCAGCGGGAGGTTGCCGATCGCCACGTTCCACTGCAGGTCCTGCGCGGGGTCGGTGAGGTACTTGGCCCACTCGTACGTCCAGTACGCGCGGTTCGCGTCCTTGTGGTCGAAGAGGGCCCAGACATCCGGACCGGACACGGTCGCGTGGTTGCCGTTCGTGCCCGGCAGGTAGGTGACCCCGTACTTCGTCTTCGCGATGCCGAGGTCGTAGAGCTCCCAGGGGCCCGAGGTGATCATGCCGATGTCGTCGCTCGCGAACAGCTGGCCGAACTTGGTGTCGGTCTGGTCGAGATAGACGCTCTTGTCGGTGATGGCCATGTCGCGCAGGAAGTTCACCGACTTGACGCCGGCCTCACTGTTGAAGGCGGACTTCGTGCCGTCCTTGGCGAGGATGTCTCCACCGTTCTGCCAGAGGTGCGGCCAGAGCTGCCAGGTGGTCTCCTCGCTTCCGGAGACCGAGTACGCGTAGCCGTAGATGTTCTTGGACTTGTCGGTGAGCTTCTTCGCGGCGGCCCGGAAGTCATCCCAGGTCCAGTCGTTGGTGGGGTAGGCGACTCCCGCGTTGTCGAACACCGTCTTGTTGTAGAGCAGGGCGAGGTTGTCGACGATGGCCGGGAATCCGATCGTCTTCTTGCCGGTGGGCCGGGCCGTCTCCTGCGCCGCCTTCGAGAACTCCGACCACTTCACGCTCGGATCGGCCACCTGCTTGGTGATGTCGAGGGTGCGGTCGGATGACTCGAGCTGGCTCGTCCACGACCCGAACGAGTACGACATGTCCGGGTAGTTGCCTCCGGCGAAGCTCGCGGAGAGCTTCTGCAGCAGGTCCTCGGTGGAGGAGGCGCCGGGCGACAGGTTCAGGGAGACGTTGGGATGCAGCTTCTCGAACTTGGCGGCGAGCTTGTCGAGCAGCTTCTCCGCACCCTCCTCCTGGCCGGTCCACACCGTGAGGCTGACCTTGGCCTTCTTGTCGAGGGTGGCCGACCCGCCGGACTGGCCGGAGCATCCGGACAGGAGCGCGACGCCCACGAGCAGTGCCGCGGAGCCGGCGATCCAGCGGCGGACCCCGCTGTTCGAAGTGAAGATTCTGCTGACCATCGACGTGCTCCTCTGGAGTGGTGGGTGTCGAACTGGGGGAAAAGGAATCAGTGCAGGATGACCGACCTGGTGAGGTGGCGCGGCTTGTCCGGGTCCAACCCGCGGCTCTCGGCGAGCGCCACGGCGAGCCGTTGGGCCTGCACGAGCTGAACGAGCGGATCGGAGGCATCCGACCGCACCGTCGCGCCGGTCGCCTCGATGTCCGCGATGAGGTCGGGCTCGACGGCGCCGAAGATCCAGACGAGCGATCCGGGGTGCGCGACCGCGATCGGCCCGTGCCGGTAGTCGAGCAGAGGATAGGACTCCGACCAGGCCTGCGCGGCCTCGCGAACCTTGAGGGCGGCCTCCTGGGCGAGGCCGTAGGTCCAGCCGGAGCCGAGGTAGACGAAGTGGTCGAAGTCGGCGACCTCGATTCCGAGGGGGGCGGCGATCGCGGCGGCCGCGGCCTCCGGCACCCCGGTCACGTCGTAGCCGTAGGCCTGACGCGCGAGAATGAGCAGCGCGGAGGGGAATCGAGTCTGGACGACGGATTCCTCGTCGGCGAAGCCGAGCACGAGGGTGCTGTCCACGAGCGCGTGAACCGCCTCGTGGGTGACCGCGGTGATCGCGGCGGTCGGGGTTCCCGCATCGACGAGGGCGAGCGCGGCGAGCACCTCGCTCGTGCTGCCGGAGCGGGTGATGGCGACCACCCGGTCGTAGCGGCGTCCGGGGGTCCACTCCGAGGCGTAGGCGGCATCCGTCTCGCCGAGCCCGGCCCGCTCCCGCAGCACCGCGAGCGACTCGGCGACGAACGCCGAGGTTCCGCAGCCCAGGAAGAGCACTCGCTCCCCGGGCAGCCCGAGGGCCGAGCGGTCCTGTTCGAGAAGCGCCTGCGCCCACACGGTGGGCTGGCTGGCGATCTCTGCTGACGTGATGCTCATCTGGTGCACTGGTCCTCTGCCTCCGCTGGGGCGCCGCGCGCCTCGGTTCCCCCATGGTGGATCCAGAACTGTTCATATGACAAGAAAATGGGCTGAACTGAGCAGTTTCGTTGAGCGTTTGACGCCGCGAGGTGCGGGCGCGATCGGCCTATGACAGGGTCGGAAAATGGATTCTCCCCACTGGGCAGCCCTCGCCGACGTCCGTCTCACCGAGTGGACGCCGCGGTCGCAGCTGACCGCGCGGGTGACGGAGGTGGCCCGCGCGCGGTTCGCCGCCATCGACATCCACAACCACCTGGGTCGCTGGCTCAGCGACGGCGAGTGGATGATCGGCGACGTCGCCGCCCTGCTTGAGCTCATGGACGCGCGCAACGTGGAGACGATCGTGAGCCTCGACGGAATGTGGGGCGACGAGCTCGAGGCCAATCTCGACCGCTACGACCGCGCGCATCCCGGCCGCTTTCTCACCTTCTGTCAGCTCGACTGGGCGCTGCTCGCCCGGCCGGACGGCGAGCGGATGCTCCGCGACTCCCTCGACGACAGCGCCGGGCGCGGCGCGAAGGGCCTCAAGGTGTGGAAGAACCTGGGGCTCACCGTGCGCGACGCGACCGGTGCCCTCGTGCTGCCGGATGACGAGCGCGTGGTGCGCGTGCTGGCCCACGCGGGAGAGCTCGGGCTGCCGGTGCTCATTCACGTGGCCGACCCGAGGGCGTTCTTCCAGCCGGCGGACGAGAACAACGAGAGACTCGACGAACTGCTGCAACAGAAGGACTGGTGGTTCGGCGACACCGACCGGCATCCCACCTTCGAACGCCTCCTCGACGCCCTCGCCACCCTCGTGATCGCCACCCCGGGCACGCGCTACATCGGCGCCCATGCCGGGTGCGCGGCCGAGGACCTCGACCGGGTCGAACGGCTGCTCGCCGCTGCTCCCCACTTCAGCATCGACATCGCCGGGCGGATGGCCGAGCTGGGTCGCCAGCCCCGGCGTTTCCGTGAGCTGATCGAGCGTTTCCCCGACCGGGTGCTCTTCGGCACCGACATCTTTCCGATCACGAGCGAGCAGTACGAGCTGCACTTCCGCTTTCTCGAGTCCCGAGACGAGGCCTTCGAGTACGCGCCGGAGTCGCCGATCCCTCCACAGGGCCGTTGGACAGTTTCGGCGCTGCATCTGTCGGATCCGCAGCTCGAGGCGATCTACCGGGGCAATGCCCTGAGGGTGCTCGGTCCGTGAGAACGGCGGGTCGCGGCCTCGGCGCCATCGTCGCGATTCTCGCCCTGGCCGCGTGCTCGACGATCTCCGACCCGCCGGCCTCCCCTGACGCTCAACCGACCGCGCCCTTCATCGTTCCGGGGACCAGCGGGGTCTGGATCGTCGACGGCGACGACTGGTCGCTGCCGAGCGGGGTGACTCCGGCCCCGAACTCCGGATTCTTCTCCGAGTCGGCGGATGCCGCGACCCACGTGGACGTGCGCTCGATCGACGTCACCTGGGGACAGCTCCAGCCCGTGCAGGGTGGCCAGCTCGACACCACACGCGCCGGCTCGGCCGAGGGGATGACACTCGCCCCGCTCGCGAGCCAGCTCGCCGACGGCGGCCCGTTCTGGATGCGCATCTTCGCGAGCGGCGAGACCTGGGCGCCGCGCTGGGTCGCCACGGCCTGCGGGGTGAAGACCTACGGTCCGGACTACGAGGGGCAGCGCCACCTGCCGATCTGGAACGAGTGCGTCTGGTCGCACCTGCTCGAGACCTACCGGGCGCTGTTCGTGCGGCAGGGTCTGGCCGCCGACCCGCGCCTGCGCTTCGTCTACGTGCCTGGGGCCTTCACCTGGGCGGAGTTCGACTACGAGACCATCACGAGCGCGGTGGACGTCGGCGACCTCGACTTCGCCGCCTACAAGAGGTGGTACGACCACGCCTGGACGGACCTCGTGGGCATCTTCGGCGCGAACTCCGCCAAGCTCGTCTTCACCGGGGAGGACTATCCGTTCGGTCCGTTCGGCGAGAAGGAGAACCTGCTGGCGCGCCAGGCCGTGGATGCCGGCCTCGGCATCCGCACCGGCATCACCGAGCTCTCCAACTTCCACCTGAGCGAGGCCCCGGCCTACGGATCCGCGGTGCAGCCGAACGGACACCTGCTGGTGGATGAGACACTGCCGATCCATGACGGGACCCGGGTGGTCGCGACCGAGAACGAGTGCTTCACCGACTGCGGCTATTCCACCAGGGATCCGTACTACGCCGTGCGCCAGGCCAACCTCAAGGCCCTGCAGCTGCGGATGAACTGGGACTACGTGGTTCCCGTCCCCTCGTACCTGAGGAAATACGCCGCGCACTGGAACTGGACCAGGCTGTCGCTCGGCAAGACCGCCGCCACCTCGGCCGATGCCTGGGCGGACCTGCGAGACGCCGAGGACACCTACTGGAAGGACAACGCCACCGGGCGCTTCGCGGACCCGGCCGCCTGGAAGTCGAGGCCATTCGTGCGCAATCTCGAGCGGTGGCTCGTGCAGGTGGATGTTCCGGGCTCGGTCGCTCACCGCAGCACCGCCGACATCCACCGGCACGTCTTCGAGAAGGACAACGGCGTGGCCTACGAGGGTCTCTCGACGCGGGTCGCGGCCGGTGACACCGGCTTCGCGTTCGATGTCGATCCCGCCTTCGCCGCGGCATCGGTCGGCATCCCCCTCCTGCTCAAGGTCACCTACCTCGACCGGGGAACCGGCGCCTTCTCCGTCCGCTACCCCGGCGGTCACTCCGCGCAGGTGCGCCGTGGCGACACCGGGCGGTGGCGCACGGCGACCTTGGCGCTGCCCGGGCTGCGGCTCGACACCGGGAATCGGCTTCGGCTGGCCCTGGCGCCCGGAGCGCACGACCTCGACGTGCGCTTCGTGCGGCTGGTGAAGACGCGGGTCTGAGCTACGCCGGATTCGGGCTTCGGCTCGCGGCCGAGGTGCAGCCTCGTGCACTCCGGGCGCATACTGGCCCGGGGGATGCCGGGCGCCGCCGCCCACGCCTCAGCTTTTCGAGCATGCTGACGCCGGCAGGGAATACGGTGGTGGCGTGACGGCGCACAGGGTGACTCGGCAGCGGGCCAGGCAGATCGCGGTGCGCGCCGCCCTGCTGTCGGCCGAGCGGCCGGACGACCTGCTCGGCATTGTGCACGATCTCGCCATGCTGCGGGTGGAGCTCACCACCACCGTCGCGCCGGCCGCCGACCACGTCTGCTGGTCCCGCCTCGGGTCGCGCTTCCGACCGATCGACACGGAGCGCGGGCTCAGCCAGGGGCTGCTCTTCGAGCGCGGCTGGATGCTGCGGCCGATGTCGGACCTCGGCCTGTTCCTCGCCGGCATGCGCACGTGGGCCGATCGCAGCGGCACCCGCGGCTGGATCGAGGCGAACGAGGACTTCGCCCGGAGCATCCTCGACCGCATCGCCGACGAGGGACCGAAGACCTCGCGGGACATCCCGGACGAGGCCGTGGCCCCCTGGCCGTCGACCGGCTGGACCAACAATCGAAACGTCACCCAGATGCTCGAGTGCCTGCACATGAGCGGCAGGCTCGCGGTGGTGGGCCGCGTCGGGCGCCTGCGCATCTGGGACCTTGCCGAGCGGGTGTTTCCGGAAGTGCCCGAGGTGCCCGCCGACGAGGCTCGGCGCATCCGCAGCGAGCGGCTGCTCGCCGCCTGCGGCATCATGCGCGACAGCATCGCCGTGTCCCCCACCGAGTTGCACGGCGTCGTCCCGGTCGGCGAGCCCGCCATCATCGAGGGGGTGCCGGGCAAGTGGCGGGTGGATCCGGCCCAGCTTGACCGCGAGTTCGAGGGCCGCACGGCCCTGCTCTCCCCCTTCGACCGGCTGATGACCGATCCGCAGCGTGTGGTGAGGCTGTTCGAGTTCGACTACGCGCTCGAGATGTACAAGCCCGCCGAGAGCCGCATCTGGGGCCAGTTCGCGCTTCCGATCCTGCACGGCGACCGGCTGGTCGGCAAGGTGGATGCCCGGTCCGACCGCGACTCCGGCACATTCGTCGTGCACCGAGTGCACGAGGACGAGCCGTTCGATCGTGCGACGCGGGCGGCGGTCGACGCCGAGATCGAGGCCTTCGCCTCCTGGCTGCGGCTGCGAGTGGTGCGGGGCGCTGTCGATTGACGCCTCCCCGGCTCGTCATCTCTATGACAGCAACACCTACGAGAAAGGGACCATGATGCGATACTCACTCCTGCTCAACTACTCAGAGGCCGGCGGGGCCGAGGTGCCGGAGGAGGCGATGGCCGAGGCACGGGCCGCCTTCGACCGCTACGCCAAGTCGCTCGACGCGGCTGGCGTGCTGCTCGGCGCCGACGTGCTTCAGCCGGTCGCGGCATCCACCACGGTGACGCTGCGCAACGGGAGCCTGCAGGTGCAGGACGGACCGTTCGCCGACACGAAGGAACAGCTCGGCGGAGTGTTCCTGATCGATGTGCCCGACCTGGATGCCGCCCTCGCCTGGGCCGAGAAGTGCCCGGCCGCGCAGTGGGGCACCATCGAGGTACGCCCGACCGCGGTCTACTTCGCGGGGGGACAGTGGAACCAGGCGGCGTGACCGCGGCGGCGCGGGCGGAGGAGGTGGCCCGGGCGTCCTACGGACGACTGCTGGCCGTGCTCGCCGCCCGCACCGGCGACATCCCCGCCGCCGAGGATGCCCTCGCCGACGCCTTCGAGCGCGCCCTGCGCACGTGGCCCACGGCCGGCATCCCCGACAACCCGGAGGGCTGGCTCGTGACGGTGGCGAAGAACCGCTGGCTCGATGAGTTGAAGCGGCGCCGACCCGTGCCGGAGCCGTTCGAGACCGTGGCCGACGACGCCGACCGCATCCCGGACAAGCGGCTTGAGCTGATGTTCGTGTGCGCGCACCCGGCGATCGATGCCGCGGTGCGCACACCGCTCATGCTGCAGGTAGTGCTGGGGTTCGACGCCTCCGCGATCGCCGCCGCCTACGCGATGCCCACAGCCACGATGGCGCAGCGGCTGGTGCGCGCGAAGCGGCGGATCCGGGATGCGCGAATCCCCTTCGTGATTCCGGCCCGTGACGACATGCCGACCAGGCTGCCCGCGGTGCTGGAGGCGGTCTACGGCGCGTATGCGATCGAGTGGCAGCTGGTCTCCGACACGTCGCCGCGCGACTCGCTCGCTCTCGAGGCGCTCTGGCTCGCCTCTCTCCTGGCCACCCTCCTGCCCGACCCGGAGACCCTCGGTCTCGCCGCGCTGCTCTCGCTCTCGATCGCCCGGGCTCCGGCGCGCGTCGACCGCGGGATGCTCGTGCCGCTCGACGAGCAGGACACCACGCTCTGGGATGGGGCGCTGATCGCCCGGGGCGAGGCGCTGCTGAACGAGGCCCACGCCCACGGTCGAATCGGGCGCTTCCAGCTCGAGGCCGCCATCCAGTCCGCGCACTGCGCCCGGGCCGCGACCGGCGTCACGGATTGGACCGCGCTGAGGAGCCTGCACGTGGCGCTGCTGGAGGTGTCGCCCACGCTAGGTGCGACCGTATCGCTCGCCGCGGTGACGTCCCGGATCGATGGCCCCCTCGCCGGACTCGCGCTGCTCGATGCGCTCGGTTCGCCGCCCTTCCAGCCCTACTGGGCCGTGCGGGCGCACCTGTTGGCCGAGCTGGGACCAGCGGATGAGGCTGCCGCGGCGTACGGGAAGGCGATCAGCCTGACGACGGAGCCGGAGGTGCGGGCGTACCTGGCCGCGCGGGCGGGCGCGCGGCGATGACGGCGTTCGGCGCCGCGACCGTGTCGGCGGTGCCGGGCACACTGGGCTCATGACGCGCTATGCGATCGACGCCCTCACGGCGATCCGGCTCGCTCGCGAACGGATAGCCGTGCCCACCGAGCACCGGCTGGTCGCGCCGAAGTCGCTGCAGACCCGGGCCCTGTCCGAGCTCTACCGCGCCGTGCGCCGGGGCGAGTTGGCCCAGGGGGAGGCGAGGGCGATCCTCGACCGGATCACGACCATGGGCATCCGCCTGCTCGGCGATCGGGTCTCGCGTGCGGCGGCCTGGCGTGTCGCCGAACAACTCGACTGGCACGACATCGGCGACGCCGAGTACGTTGCGGTGGCGCGGTTGCAGGCGGATGCGTTCGTCACCCTCGACCCGGACCTCGCTCTACAGGTGCAGGGCATCATCACGCTCGCGCCCTTCGAGGCCCTTCATGCGCCGTCCGCCCCACCATAATGATCACGTGGCAACGCAGACATTCGAGTTGACGACGACCATTTCGGCCGACCCGCCGGCCGTGATCGACTTTCTGATGGACCTCTCGCGGCACCGCGGCCTGCACCCGTACCTGGTGTCCGCCGAGGTGGTCGCCACCGGCTCGGACGACGACGGATCCTGGTCGGACTGGCGCGTCGTCGAGCGCCCTCGGCTCGGCCCGTTCCGCTACTCGATCCGCTTCCCCGCCCGAATGCTCCGCAGCTCGCAGACCTCGATGGTCGGCACGGTGCGCGCGGCACCGGGATGCTCCCTGCTCACGACCACGCGAGCGAGTCTCGTGGAGGGGAAGACCGCGCTGACCGAGATCACCACGGTGACGGCGCCGCGGCTGGTGCTCGGCTACATGACCGCCCAGGCGCGGCTGGCCCATGCCCGCACCTACTCGCTGCTGCCCGGGCAGTTCGCGGTCGGCCCGGGCGTGCCGGGCGGTCGCTGATCCTGAGGGAGCGGCTTCTCTCGCTTCTCTCCGCTCTCTCCTCCCGCTTATCTCCTCCCGCCTCTGTCTCCCGCTCACTTCTCCCGCCTCACCTCTCTCCTGCTCTCCTGCTCTCCTGCTCTCCTGCTCTCCTGCTCTCCTGCTCTCCTGCTCTCCGCCTATCTCCTGCCCCCTAACCCCCCTTCTCTTCCCCACCGCCTTCTCGCCCTTGGCAGGCGAAACGCCCGACCTCTGGTGGCCCGCTCCACTCCTCCACACACACCCAAGTCGGCGGGTTATCCACCAGTTTTCGAGTTCTATTCAGATATAGGTTCGACTCTGGAAAGCTATACGCATGGCAGTTCTCGAAGACACGTTCACCGAATCGCTCGCCGCGATTCGGTCGGCCGCGCGTGCGATTCCCCCTGCCACGACCGCGGTCCGCGCTCTCGATGACGATGGCCTGCTCGACTCCCAGCGCATCCTTACCGAGGCGCGGAGGGCACTCGAGGCCGCGGCGTCGGCAATCGCCGGCGAGATCGCGCACCGCTCGCGCCGGGAGCTCGGCTACGACGGACTCGCCCAGCGCCTGGGCTTCCGCACCGCCGAGAGACTCGTGCAACAGGCCACCGGCTCCACTGCTCGGGAGGCCTCTTCCCTCGTCGCTGTGGGCACGTTGGTGCATGAATCCAGTTCCGTGCTTTGTTCCGAGCTGCAGATCGATGACCTGCCCGATCCCTGGCTGCTGGCGGTCGGGAGTGCCGTGGCCTCCGGCGACCTCTCGGTGGATGCCGCGCGCGCCATCCGCACCGGCCTCGGGGCCCCGTCAGCGCTCGTCACCAGCGAGTTGTTGACCGCCGCCGTGCGGGCGTTGATCGCCGACGCGACTTCCCTCAACGCCGACGAGCTCCTCGTGCGCGCCCGCCGGCTGCGCGACGATCTCGATGTTGGTGGGGTCGCGCAGCGCGAACAGCAACTGCGCGACGAGCGTTCCATCCGTCGGGTGCGCCGGGCCAACGGGCTCAGCCGGTACATCGTCGATCCCGACCTCGAGGCCGCCGCCTTCTGGGACGACCTCTACGACCGCGTCACCGCTCCTCGCCGGGGCAACGTCAGCTTCCTCAACGCCGAGGACCGCGACTGGGCGGAGGCCGCCTCCGGAGGCGCTCACGGCGACGGTCGAACTGTCGACCAATACGTGCACGACACCTTCACCGACCTCTTGCGCCTCGCCTGTGACGGCGACACCCCCGCGTCCCGTGAAATCGTCGGATCACGTTCGCCCTCGGTGCGCGTGCTCGTCACGGCGCGGGCACTCCACACCGGCATCGGGGCCGGTTACCTCGAAGGCATCGCGACCCCGGTCTCTATCGCCACGGTCGAGAGGATCGCGTGCGCGCACGGGTCGATCGCCATTTCCTTCGACTCCAACGGCAACGCCCTGGACGTCGGGCGCGAACGCCGCCTCTTCACCGCCCGTCAACGAGTCGCACTTGCCGCCCGCGACGGTGGATGCCTCTTCCCCGGCTGCGACCGCCCACCCAGCTGGTGCGAAGCGCACCACATCGACCACTGGCATCGCGACCACGGACAGACCGATCTCGAACGCGGGGTGCTTCTGTGCCGACATCACCACATGCTCGTGCACAACAACGGGTGGGAGATCGCGCACGACCACGCCGGGTACTGGCTCATCCCGCCTGCCCGCCTAGACCCCGAGCAGGCACCCCGGCCGATGCCCAGCAAGAGCGCGGCGTTCCGTGACCTCTACGCGACCCGGCTCGCGTAACGGAAGCCTGCGTGAAATGGGTATTCGGAGCACGCTCGCCAGTTCCCGGTGGCCACCGGGCGTGCAACCATCGAGCCGGCGACCCTCTGGCGCCGCGCCACATTCACCCGCCGGCGATGACCTCGCAGAGGTGCGCCACAAGCTCGCTCACCCGATCCCGGGCCGGGGCGAGGTAGCGTCGCGGATCGGTCAGGTCCGGCTGCGCGGCCAGCACGGCACGCACCTCGGCGGTGAAGGCGACGTTGAGACCCGTGCCCACATTCACCTTGCGGATGCCGGCGGCGATCGCCTGGCGCAGCACCGCATCCGGCACTCCGGAGGAGCCGTGCAGCACAAGGGGCACCGACACGGCCTCGGCGAGCCGAGCGATGAGGTCGAGGTCGAGCGACGCGGTCTGCTCCGTCATCGCGTGCGAGCTCCCGACCGCCACGGCGAGGCCATCGACGCCGGTGGCCGCCACGAACCGGCTCGCCTCGAGCGGGTCGGTGCGCACCCCCGGCGCATGGGCGCCGTCTTTGCCGCCGACCTCGCCGAGCTCGGCCTCGATCCAGAGACCGGCGGCACGCCCGCGAGTGACCACGGATGCCGTGAGGGCGACGTTCCGCTCGTACGGCTCGGTCGAGGCGTCCACCATGAGGGATCCGAGGCCCCACGCGGCATAAGAACCAGTAGGCACGGCAGAATCAGGGCCGGACCCAAGACCGGCGCCGAACGCCGGGCCGAGAGAGATCGCCTCGTCGACGAGCGCCGCCGATTCGACGTGGTCGAGGTGGATGCCGATGGGTGACCGCGCGGAGGCGGCGAGCTCCCGGCAGGCCGCCAGAATCGGCCGCAGTCCGCCGTGGTAGCGCACCGCATTCTCGCTCAGCTGCAGCAGCACTCCGACGCCGGCCAGATCGGCCCCGGCGACTATCGCCTCCGCGTGCTCGAGCGAGATCACGTTGAAGCTCGGCACCGCGCCGCCGCGCGCTACCGCCTCGGAGATGAGGGCGGCGGTGGGTGCCAGCGTCACAGCGCGTCCGCGGGGATGAGCTCGCGCAGCGGCTCGGGCAGCAGGTCGCCGTGGGCCGTGACGAGGTCGTTGCAGAGCTCCCAGATCTGCTCGGGGGTGAGGGTGGAGTTGGCGTTCGGGTCCATGAGCACGGCCTGCCGGATCAGCCGGGGGTCGCCGGTGCGCGCGGCCTCGATCGTGAGCTCCGCCACCGAGAGATACGGGCGGTTGAGGGCGGCGCACTGCACGGGCAAGGCCCCGATCGCATGCGGCGTGAGGCCCGAGGCATCCACCGTCGTCGGCACCTCCACCACGGCGCCCTGGGGCAGGTTGTCGATCAGGCCGGCGTTGACCACGTTCGCATGGATGACCCGCGGGTTGCCGGTGACCATCGAGTGGATCACCTGCGGGGCATACTCGGCGGCGTTCTGCTCGAGCACGAGGGGAGTGCCGTCGGCGAGCGACCGCTTCGCCTGCTCGAACTCGGCCACGTTCTCCTCGCTGATGCCGATGTACTCGAGCGGCCGGAGGCGGTAGCGCTCGATCTGCTCCGCAGAACGCAGGAACCAGGGCAGGTACTCCGAGGAGTGCTCGCTCGTCTCGGTGGGATAGAAGCCCAGCCGTCGGAAGATCTCCACCCGAACGCGGCGCGAGAGGCCGTCATCCTGCCGGATCTTCTCGCGCAGCAGCGGATACAGGTCCTCGCCGTCGCGTGTCCAGTCGAGCAGCCAGGCCTGGTGGTTCACCCCGGCGGCACGGTAGCGGGTCTCCTCGATCGGCACGCCGATCAGCTCGCCGAGGTCGTGCACGGTCCAGTAGACGCTGTGGCAGAGGCCGACGGCCTTCACCTCGGGGGCCACGACCGAGGCCCACCAGATGTTCATCGCCATCGGGTTGGTGTAGTTGAGCAGCCAGGCGTCCGGGCAGTAGCGGCGGATGTCCGCGGTGAGTTCGCTCAGCACGGGGAAGGTGCGCAGCCCCCGGAACACGCCGCCGATTCCGGTGGTATCACCGATGGTCTGGTTGAGGCCGTAGCGGGCCGGGATCTCGAGGTCCTTGCGGGTGGCGTCGATGCCGCCCACCTGGATGGTGTTGATCACGAAGTCCGCGCCCTCGAGGGCCACCCGACGGTCGAGCGTGGAGGAGATCGTGGCGCGGGCGCCGAGCCTCTCGTTGACCTGGCGGGCGGTGCCCTCCGCCACCGCGAGCCGCGCCGCGTCCACGTCGTGCAGCACGAGGGTCGCGTCGACGAGTTCGGGGAATCCGAGGATGTCGGCCACCAGTTGGCGGGTGAAAACGACGCTTCCCGCGCCAATGAAGGTAACCGTAGTCATAGAGCGATCATCGACTTGTATGATCAAACCGCGCAAGTTTTCGATCTCTTTTTCGTCCAAGTGCTCAGAATTCCTGAGCGATTGAAGCAAATGTTCCGGAGAGGGCAACGAATGAGTCTCGCAGCACCGGGCTTCCTCGTTCCGCGGGCGGCCTCGTCCAAGCGCTCGCAGCGCATGGTGTCGATCCTCGAGCTGCTGGGCCGCGACGGCACCGTGCCACTCTCCGTGCTCTCCGACGCGCTCGGCGCCTCGGCGGCCACCATCCGTCGCGACCTCGCCGACCTCGAGGCGCAGGGGCTGCTCGCCCGCACCCACGGCGGAGCCCGCGCGGTCGGCAGCCAGTCCGAGCTTCCGGTGCGGCTCAAGGATTCGCAGTTTCGGCGCGCCAAGCAGCTGATCGCCCGCAAGGCTGCCCTGCTCATCCCCGCCGGGCGCTACGCGATCGCGCTGAGCGGCGGATCGACGACGGCCGAGGTGGCGAAGGCGCTCGCCAACCGGTCGGAGCTCACCATCGTCACCAACTCGCTCACCACGGCAATGGAGTTCGCCTCGCGCCCCAACCTCAAGGTGCTCATGACCGGCGGCCTGATCCGCTCCAACTCCTTCGAGCTCGTGGGCTCGCTCGCGGAGAACACCTTCAACGCGATCAACGTGGGCACGGCGATTCTCGGCACCGACGGCATCAGCGCCCTGGCCGGCGCGACCACCCACGACGAGACCGAGGCGAAGACCAACCTCGCCATGGTGACCCACGCCGAGCGCGTGCTCGTGGTGGCCGACGGCTCGAAGGTGGGGCGGATCACGCTCGCGAAGGTGGCCGGACTCGATCAGATCCACGAGCTCATCACCGACTCGAGCGCGGATCCGGAGGAACTGGAGCGCATCGCTGCAGCCGGGGTCGTGATCCACGTCGTCGAGGTGGATTGACCCCTTCTGCGTCGGTTCGGGAGGCTGGTCTCGGGCTTGCCCCTGTCGACCATGGCCCACCGAACCCTCAGCGGGCCAGCCGATCCACCACGGCGCCGAAGAGGCCGGGCAGCGCGGCGGCCGTCGGAACGATCCTGGTGCGCAGCGGGGAGTTGGCCGCCGCGACAAGCCCCGCGGTGAGCAGCCGGAAGTCGCGCGTGCGCCTCGACCACTCCCTCTCGTAGCGCCCGGGGTTCTCCGCGGCCACGCAGTCGATCGCCGCCCTGGCCTGGGCCAGGCCCACCCGGATGCCCTCTCCCGTGATCGCGTCGACGTAGCCGGACGCGTCCCCGACCAGCATCACCCGGCCGAGCGAGCGGGCGGTGGTGCGCTGCCGGAACGGGCCGGCGCCGCGCAGGTCGCTCGCCGGAGGGCGACCGGCGACCCGCGCCGCGAGCTCGGGGATCTCGGCCAGCGCCTGCTCGAAGTTGGTGCCCTGCGGGCCGAGCATCGCGATGCCGACCAGGTCGTGGCCGACCGGGGTCACGTACGCCTCAACGGTCTTCGTCCAGTAGACCTCGATCAGGTCGCCCTCCGGGGCCATCGAATAGTGCCGCCGCAGCCCGAACCGGCGGACCTTCTGGGCGACCGGCCGCTCGAGCCGGGTGAGCCTGCGCACCGTGGAGTGCAGTCCGTCCGCCCCGAGCAGATACCGAGACCGGATGCCGCCGGCCGTGACGCCGGAATCGTCCTGCTCGAGGGAGTCCACCCTGCCGGGCACGAGGTTGACGCCGAGCTCCGCCGCCCGCGCGGCCAGGGCGGAATGCAGAATCGTCCGTCGCACGCCCCTGCCGGCGGCGGCGCCGAAGAGGTGGTCGACCCTGGTCGTGCCGCTGCGATAGCTCACCCCGCTGAGCGGATGGCCGGCAGGGTCGACCCCCAGCCGCGCGAGCGCCGGGAGCGCCCCCGGCATGAGTCCCTCACCGCAGGCCTTGTCGATCGCCGAGGCACGCGGTTCGATCACCGCCACCGTGAGCCCCAGCATCCGCGCCTCGATGGCCGCGGCGAGCCCGACCGGACCGGCGCCGACGACCGTGACGTCGAAGTCCGCGGTCATGACGGCGGCGTCACGCTGATCTTCTCGAGGGCGGCGAGCGCGCGCTCCTCGGTCGCGATGCGGAACCCGAACAGCAGAACCGCGTTGAGCACCGTGAACGCGACGGCCGTGATCCAGGCCGTGTGCACGAGCGGGAGCGCGATGCCCTCCGCGATCACGACCACGTAGTTGGGGTGACTGAGAAAGCGATACGGGCCGCGGGTGACCCGGCCGAGGCCCGGAACCACCACGATGCGCGAGTTCCACTGCCGCCCGAGCGTGCCGATGCACCAGTAGCGCAGGCCCTGGCAGGCGAGTGCGATCGCGAGCATCGGCCAGCCGAGCAGGGGGATGAACGGCCGGTCGCCGAGATAGACCTCGGCGAGGCAGGCGAGCAGGAACCCGGTGTGCAGCACGA
This sequence comes from Lacisediminihabitans sp., assembly GCF_043726815.1. Taxonomy (NCBI): domain Bacteria; kingdom Bacillati; phylum Actinomycetota; class Actinomycetes; order Micrococcales; family Microbacteriaceae; genus Lacisediminihabitans; species Lacisediminihabitans sp. Next base: position 16,929 of record NZ_JAYSJZ010000115.1, on the reverse strand, counting down.
CCATGTATGGGTAATGGCGCTGGCCGTACTCCCGGCCGCCGCGCGCGAACGCCCAGGCCGCATTGCGGCTCGAGATCACCACCTCGGCAATGCGCTCGGCGCCCGTGGCCAGAATCAGAATGAGGAACCAGATCATGCGGACGGCCACCTCAGCAGTACGAGTTCGGCGCTCACCCCGGGGCCGAGCGCGAACACGACGGTGTCGTCGCCCGCGGTCTGCGGTCCGGCGGCGAGCTCCTCCGCGAGGATGTGCAGCACCGACGCCGACGAGAGGTTGCCCACCCGGGACAGCGAACTCCAGCTGTTGTCGAACGCGCCATCCGCGAGCCCCAGCGACGACTGGAACTGTTCGAGCACCCGGGGCCCGCCCGGGTGGGCGATCCAGGTGTCGATGTCGTCCACCCCGAGGTCGTTGTCGCCCAGGAACCCGGTGACGTCCCGGCCGAAGTTCGCCTCGATCACCTCGGACACCTGGGCGGTGAGGATGATGCGGAAGCCCGTCTCGCTCGCGTTGAAGCCGATCACGGACTCGGTGTCCGGGTAGAGCTGGCTTCGCGCGTCGATCACGTCCGGACCCGTGACGGTCATTCGTTTCGCCCGTTCGTCGCCCACCATCACCACGGCCGCCGCTCCGTCGCCGAACAGCCCGGTCGCCACGAGGTTCGCCATCGAGTCGTCGTCGCGCTGGAAGGTGAGCGAGCAGAGCTCGACGGCGAGCAGAACGCCGACGTCGTTCGGATGACCGACCAGGTAGTCGTTGACGCGGGCGATCCCCGCGGCCCCGGCCACGCATCCGAGGCCGTACATCGGCACCCGTTTCACATCGGGGCGCAGCCCCAGCCTGGCCACGAGCAGCGCGTCGATGGACGGCGCCGAGATGCCGGTGACGGAGGTGAACATGACGTAGTCGATGTCGGCCGGTGCGAGTCCGGCGATGTCGAGGGCGTCACGCAGGGCGCGCTCGGTGAGGTCGGCGGCCACCTCGATGAACATGCCGTTCGACTGGGTGAAGGTGGTCGGGTCGAGGTAGCGCTCGATCGGCATCACGAGATGGCGGGTGTCGACCCTGCTTGAGCCGTGCAGCCGGCGCATCACGGCCTGTTTGCCCGGGTCGGAGGTGACCATCGGCACGATGGTGTCGGTGATCTCGGACTGCGCGTAGACGTTGACCGGTAGCGCGGGGGCGACGGCGACTATTCGGGCCATTCCGCGACGGTAACACGTTCCGACCGCCGCCCCGAGTGTCGGGCCGCTTCGAATTCGCCCCTAACGTTGCAGTGTGACCCCCGCATCCACGACTCGACCGGCCGCGCGCCCGATCGGCGCCGTCGGACTCGTGGTGATCGGCCTCGTCTGCCAGGACGTGGGCGCCTCCCTCGCCGTGCTGCTCTTCCCCACCACGGGCGCGCTGGGCATGGTCGCGCTGCGGCTCGGCTTCTCCGCGATCGTGCTGCTGGCCGTCGCCCGTCCGCGGTTGCGCGGCCACAGCCGCAACGACTGGCTCACGGTGATCGCGTTCGGCGTGGCCCTCGCCGGCATGAACGCCCTCTTCTACGAGGCGATCGCCCGCATCCCGCTCGGCGCGACGGTCACGATCGAGGTGCTGGGGCCCCTCGTGCTCTCGGTGGTGATGAGTCGCCGCGCGATCAGCTGGCTCTGGGCGGTGCTGGCCTTCGCGGGGGTGGCCCTGCTCGGCCAGGGCAGCTTCGGATCGCTCGACCCGCTCGGTCTCGTCTTCGCGTTCTCCGCCGCCGCGGCCTGGGCCGGCTACATCCTGCTCTCCGCGCGCACCGGCTCGCGCTTCCCGCGACTCGACGGGCTCGCGATCGCGATGACCATCGGAGCGATCCTCGCCCTGCCGCTCGGCATCGCCTCGGCGGGACCGGCCATCTTCCGGCCGGAGATCCTGCTGCTCGGCGCCGCCGTCGCCATGCTCTCCTCGACCATCCCGTACGCCCTCGAGCTCGTGGCGCTGCGTCGGCTGCCGTCGGCCACCTTTTCCATCCTCATGAGCCTGTCCCCGGCGATCGCGACGATCGCGGGCCTCCTGCTGCTGGGGCAGAAGCTCACGGTGGTCGGCGTGGTCGCGATCGGGCTCGTGATCGCAGCGAGCATCGGGGCGGTGCGCACCGCCTCCCGCACACCGCGAGGAGACACCCTGCCGAACCCGATCGACGAGCTCTAGATGTAGATCGCCGGATCGGTGTAGGTGTCCGGGTGCAGCGGGCCGGTCGACGAGGTCGCGACCCGGGGTCGCGCCCGGGCGGGGATGCCGGTGATCACCGAATCCGCGGGGGCATCCCGCACGACGACGGCGTTGGCCCCCACGATCGACCGGTCGCCGATGCTGATCGCGCCGAGCACGCTCGCCCCGGCGCCGATGACGACGCCGTTGCCGATCCTGGGGTGACGGATCTCGCGTCGGGAACTCGTGCCGCCGAGAGTGACTCCGTGATAGATCACCACATCGTCGCCGACCACCGCGGTCTCGCCGATCACCACGCCCATTCCGTGGTCGATGAACAGCCGGCGTCCGAGGGTCGCCCCCGGGTGGATCTCCACCCCGGTGGCGAATCGCACAAGCTGCGAGTAGACCCGAGCCGCCAGGCGAAGCCGCCGCCGCCAGAGCCAGTTCGCGACCCGGTGGCCCCAGATGGCGTGCAGGCCGGAATAGGCGAGGAACACCTCGGCGTTCGAATCCGCTGCCGGATCGTGCGCTCGAGCCGCGGCGATGTCCTCCCGCAGTCGAGAGAAGGCCACCCGATCAGTCCGCGAGGTCTTCGTAGAGGACCGTGGAGAGGTACCGCTCGCCGTAGCTCGCCACGATCACCACGATCGTCTTGCCGGCGTTCTCGGGGCGCGCGGCAACCTCGAGCGCCGCGTGCACTGTCGCCCCGGACGAAATGCCGGCGAGAATGCCCTCCTCGGCGGCGAGACGGCGCGCCATCGCCACCGACTGGGCGATGTTCACGTCGATGATCTCGTCGTAGACCTCACGGTCGAGCACCTCGGGCACGAAGTTGGCCCCGATGCCCTGGATCTTGTGCGGTCCCGGTGCCCCGCCGTTGAGGATCGCGGACTCCTGAGGTTCGACGCCGATCACCTGCAGGTCGGCCTTCTGCTCCTTGAGGAACTCGCCGGTGCCGGAGATGGTTCCCCCCGTTCCGATGCCGGCGACGAAGATGTCGACGGCGCCCTCGGTGTCCCGCCAGATCTCGGGCCCCGTCGTGGCGTGATGGATGGCCGGGTTGGCCGCATTGGCGAACTGGTCGGCGAAGACCGCCCCCGGCGTGCTCGCCACGATCTCCCGCGCCGTGGCGACCGCGGCGCTCATGCCCCCGGCCCCGGGGGTGAGCACCAGTTCCGCGCCGTACGCGCGCAGCAGCATCCGGCGCTCCCGGCTCATCGTCTCGGGCATCGTGAGGATCACCCGGTACCCGCGGGCGGCACCGATCATGGCGAGGGCGATGCCGGTGTTGCCGCTCGTGCTCTCCACGATCGTGCCACCGGGCGCCAGGGCACCGGAGGCCTCGGCGGCGTCCACGATGGCGACTCCGAGCCGGTCCTTCACGCTCGCGGAGGGGTTGTAGAACTCGAGCTTGGCGAGCACCGTCGCGCCGACGCCGTCGGCCACCCGGTTGAGTCGCACGAGGGGCGTGTTGCCGAAGATCTCGGTGATGTCGTTGTAGATGCGGGTCGCCATTGTTCGCTCCTTCTCGGGTACAGGTATACGGTACCCGGCCTCGCCCGGGCGGCGTAACGGTGTCGCGGTCGGGGCTGGTCGTCACCGTCGGTCCGCGCCACTACCCCGCGCCACTACCCCGCGTTTCTCCGGAGCTTTCGCGCCGCGATGCGGGCCGGGCGGCGTGTCGGGGCGAATTTCGGATGCCGTGGCCGAAACCTCCGGAGAAGCGCGGGCCGGGAGAGACTGGTCAGCATGACCTCCGCCCGAAACGCCCTCTCCCTCACCGAGGCCGCCCCGGGCGTCTTCTTCGCGAGGGGCCCGAGCGTCAACTGGGTCGTGCTCACCGAGGGCGACTCCGTGACCCTCATCGACACCGGGTACCCGCGCAACGCGGAGCTGGTCGACGAGACCCTCGAGGCGGTGGCACAGCGCACCGGCGCCCGCTCCCTCGAGGCGATCCTGCTCACCCATGGCCACTCCGACCACATCGGAAACGTCGGCCGACTCGTCGCCCGGTCGGCCCGGGCGCCTCGAGTGCTCAGCGCCCCCGCCGAGGTCGCCCACGTGCGGCGGGCCGTGCTGCATCAGGTGGGCATCCCCGACATCCTCCGACACGCCTACAACCCCCGCATCGTGGCCTGGGCTGTGCACGCGGTGCGCCAGGGCGGGCTCGAGCCGGTCGGCTACGAGGGGGTGGAAGCCCTCGAACTGGACCTGCCGCTCGACCTGCCCGGGCACCCGGTTGCCCTGGCCGTTGCCGGCCACACACCCGGCCACACGGTCTTCCACCTTCCGCAGCACGGCATCGTCGTCACCGGCGACGCCCTGGTCACCGGGCATCCGACGGTACGGCGAACGGGACCCCAGGTGCTTCACCCGATCTTCAACGACGACGACGCGCTGACTCCCAAAAACCTGAGCGTGCTGTTCGGCCTCGGCGCCGAGCGCTTCCTGCCCGGCCACGGCCCGCTGGGAGTCATGCCAGTCGCGCTCGTCCGCTGAGGGGACACTGGCCGATTGGGATACTGGCCCAGAGGTTCGTTCGGCGCGCGGGGCTATCATCTGGCCATGACTACCGACCTGGAGAGCCTCTACCGAGACCTGCACGCCCACCCGGAGCTCGGGTTCGCCGAGCACCGAACGGCGGGCATCGTGGCCGAACTGATGACGTCCCTCGGACTCGAGGTCACCACCGGGGTCGGCGGCACCGGCGTGGTCGCGGTCGCCAGGAACGGCGACGGGCCCGTCGTGTACCTCCGCGCCGACATGGATGGCCTCCCCGTGCGCGAGGACACCGGGCTGGACTACGCGAGCACGGACACCGCGGTCACGGAGGACGGCACCGAGGTGCCGCTCATGCACGCCTGCGGTCACGACGTGCACGTGACCTGCCTCGTCGGGGCGGTCGAGGCCCTGATGGCTCGTCGGTCCGAGTGGTCGGGAACCCTCGTCGCCGTGTTCCAGCCGGCCGAGGAGACCATCGCCGGCGCCAAGGCCATGGTCGCCGACGGGCTCGCCGAGAGGTTTCCCCGCCCCACCGTCGTGCTGGGCCAGCACGTCGCCCCGTTCCCGGCGGGCCTGCTCGCCCTGCGCGCCGGCACCGCCATGGCCGGTGCGGACAGCATCGACATCACCTTCACCGGCCGGGGCGGCCACGGATCCCGGCCCCAGACCACCATCGACCCGATCGTCGCGGCCTCCGCGACGGTCATGCGGTTGCAGACCATAGTCTCCCGCGAGGTCGAGCCGGGCCGACTGGCCGTGGTCACGGTCGGCAGCTTCCACTCCGGATCGAAGAACAACATCATCCCGGCCACCGCGACCCTGGGACTCAGCGTGCGCAGCGTCGACGCCGACTCCCGCGATCGGATGCTCGCCTCGATCACCCGCATCGCCGAGGCGGAGGCGCAGGCCTCGGGCATGACCGTCGCGCCCACCATCGTGAGCGTCGAGCGGGCCGATGCCACCATCAATGCCGCGCCGGAGACCGAGCGCCTGCACCGCCGCTTCGTCGAGGAGTACGGCGAGGCTGCCGTGATCGACGTCGGCACGGCCTCGGGCAGCGAGGACGTGGGAGAACTCGCCAAGGCCACCGGCGCCCCGCTCGTGTTCTGGTTCCTGGGCGGATGCGATCCGCAGGCCTTCGCGGCGGCGACCGCGGCCGGCACGGTGGAGAGCGACATCCCGAGCAACCACTCGCCTCACTTCGCCCCGGTGATCTCGCCCACCATCGAGCGCGGGGTCTCCCACCTCGCGGTCGCCGCGCTGGAGTGGTTGGCCGAGGGCCGGGACGAGGATTCCGCGCATGGCTGAGCCCGAGGCGGGCGGCCTCTACCTCGACGATCTCCACGTCGGGGACTCGTATCGCACGGCCGAATACGTCGTCAGTGCGCAGGCGATCCTGGCCTTCGGCGCGCAGTTCGACCCGCAGGTCTTCCACCTCGACGCCGAGGCGGCCTCCGCCACCTTCTTCGGAGGGTTGGCAGCGAGCGGCTGGCATACGGCCGCCATCACCATGAACCTGCTCGTGACGAGCGGCCTGCCGTTCGCGGACGGGCTGATCGGGGCCGGTGCCGAGGTCTCCTGGCCGACGGCCACCCGCGCCGGCGACGTGCTTCACGCCGAGGCGGCGATCACCCAGATCACGCCGAGCCGGTCGCGGCCCGATCGAGGGATCGTCACGGTGGAGAGCCGCACCCTGACGGCCAACGGCGAGGAGCGGCAGCGTCTTGTGGCCCGCATGCTCGTGTTCCGCCGCGGCGCAACCCTGACACCGCGCTGAGGGCGCGCGCCGGAGTAACTACGCCCGGAGGTCGGTCGATGCCACGACCGTGGCCCCGGCGTCCCGAAGGGCGGCCATGAACGCCGCATGCACCACACTTCCGGGCAGTTCGGTTCCCTCGAATTCGAGGTCCGGTGCCGCGCACGCGTCATGCACAACCGTCACGTCGAGGCCCAGGTCGAGCGCCGCCCTCGACGTCGCGTCCACGCACATGCTGCTCATCATCCCCACGATCACCAGGCCGTCGATGCCGCCCTCCCGCAGGAGGGGCTCCAGGGCGGTGTCGACGAAGGCGTTGGGCAGCGACTTGGTGAGCACGAGTTCCCCCGGCGCCGGCGCCAGCAGGGGGTGGATCTCCGCTCCGCTCGTGCCCGGCAGAAAGAACGTCGCATCCTCTTCGACCGAGACGTGCCGAAGGTGCACGATGGGCATCCCGGCCGATCGGGCGTCCTCCAGGATGCGGTGGGCGACCTCGCCGGCCGCCTCGCTCCCCACGAGCGAGTACGCACCGCCCGGAAAGTAGTCGTTCTGGATGTCGATGACGAGGAGCGCCTTCGTCACGGGGCCCCCCTCAGCGCGAGCCACTTGATCGGGCGCGCGAGCACGATCAGCACCAGCGGATAGAGGCTGGTCACCGGGAAGAGAACAGTCACGATCAGAGCGACGAGGGTGAGCAGCACCAGGATCCAGTCCGCCCAGACGAACACGGTGGATGCCGCGATGCCGGGCCCGAGGAGTCCCTTGCGCTCAAGGATCACCTTCTGCACGCGGATCGAGGTCTCGGCCACCAGCACGGTTGCCACGTAGACGCCCGCCGCGACGGGGTCGTGACCGGGAGAGTCGACGATGAGCACGGTGGGCACCGGCAGGAACACGATGGTCGCCAGCCAGACCAGGTTCGCGTTGATGAGCGCGGTGGTGGAGCCGGTGACACTGCGGTAGAGCCGGTGATGGTCTTTCCAGAAGGCCGCGATGACCACGAAGCTCAACGCCGCCGCCGCCAGGTTGAGCACGTTGGCGGAGAGGAAGTCGGCGGCGGGGCGCGACTCCACGGAGCGGGCGATGTCGACGAGGGGCAGGGCGATCAGCGTTATCGCGATCGCCACGACACCATTGGTGAAGCCGACGAGTCGTTCGATGCTCGGATCGACAGGCGAGGCGACATCACTCACCGAACACCGATGTCTCTCCCGGGGCGGTGCTTCCGGTGCGGGTTGCCAACATCTGCCTCAGCCTATCGGGCCGACTCGTCGGCCCGGCGGGCCGAACCTCCGCGGCGTGGGAAGATGTGCGTATGGACGCAGATAAGCAGATATGCGGGAGAGAGCCGGACGGGCAGTTCGTGGAACTGGCCGTGGAGGTGTTCGCGATGCTCGCCGACGCCACCCGGGTGCGCCTGATCCTCGCGCTGCGGGACGGCGAGCAGTCGGTGAATCACCTCGCCGAAATCGTCGACAAGTCTCCGGCGGCCGTTTCGCAGCACCTGGCCAAACTCCGGCTCGCGAGGATCGTGTCCGCACGCCAGGACGGCCAGCGCGTCTTCTATCGACTCGAGAACGAGCACGCCAGCAAGCTGGTCACCGACGCGATCCTTCAGGCGGAACACTCGCTCGGCGGCACGCCCCGCCACCACCATTCACAGAATGAGGCCACCGCATGAGCACGACGCACGAGCACGAGCACGAGCACGAGCACGACCACGAGCACGAGCACGACCAGCACCACGAGCACGAGCACGGCCACGACCACGACCACGAGCACGGGCACGGGCACTCCCACGGCGACGGCGGCCACGCGCATCCGACCGGCTTCCGGGGATTCCTCCATGGACTGTTCGTGCCCCACACCCACGACGCGGCCGACTCGATAGACGACGCACTCGAGGCCAGCAAGGAGGGCGTGCGCGCGGTGAAGATTAGCCTCTTCATTCTGCTCGGCACGACCATCCTGCAATTCGTGGTCGTGCTCGTCAGCGGATCCGTCGCGCTGCTCGCCGACACCATCCACAACTTCGCCGACGCCCTCACCGCCGTTCCCCTCTGGGTGGCGTTCGTGCTCGGACGGCGCCTGGCCACCCGCCGGTACACCTACGGCTTCGGGCGGGCCGAGGACCTCGCCGGCCTGTTCATCGTCGGCGTCGTCGCGCTGTCGGCGGTCGTGGCGGCCTGGCAGTCCATCGACCGCCTGCTCCACCCGCACCCGCTCAATAACCTGTGGTGGGTTCTCGTGGCCGGCCTCGTCGGCTTCGCCGGCAACGAGATCGTCGCCATCTACCGCATCCGCGTGGGCCAGCGGATCGGATCGGCGGCGCTCGTCGCCGACGGAGTGCACGCCCGCATCGACGGATTCACCTCCCTCGCCGTGGTCCTGGGCGCCCTCGGGGTGATCCTCGGATTCCCTCTGGCCGACCCGATCGTGGGGCTGCTGATCTCCGCGGCGATCATCGTGCTGCTCTGGGGGACGGTGAAGAGCATCGGGCGGCGCCTGATGGACGGGATAGAACCCGAACTCGTGGATCGCGCGCAGACGGCGCTCGACTCGACTCCCGGCGTGCTCTCCACTCCGCTCCTGCAGTTGCGCTGGGTGGGGCACAGGCTTCAGGGGGCCGCGACGATCGTCGTCGCCGACAGCTCGCTGTCCGACGCCGAGGCCATCGTCCGGGAGGCGGAACACCGGCTCGGACACGCCCTGCCGAACCTGGACGACATGGCCATCCGCACGGTCACCCGGTGAGCCTGGGCTAGAGCGTACCCTCCGGCAGGGCGAGTCGCACAACCCTGCCCCCGAACATCCACTCCGTCAGGTACACGTCGCCGCTGTCCGAGACGGCGATGCCGTGCGGGCTGTTGAGGATGCCGTCGCGCAGGTCTGGGCGCACGGTCTCCCCCTGCGAGACGCGGTTCGGCCATCCGGCACGGTCCTGCGCGTTGGCGCTGGGCACCACGGCGTGCACGGCGTCGTGCGAGTCGATGCGCAGCAGCGCCCCGAACAGGTCGGTGACGAGAAGGTCGTCGCCCCGCACCGCGAGCGAGCTCGGGCTGGTCATCACCGGATCGGCGACGGTGCGCACGAACCCGCCGTCGAGGTCGAAGAAGACGACGCGGCGGTTGCCCCGATCGGCGACCACCACGAGCGGCTCCGACCCCCGCTCGTCGATCGCGACGCCGTGCGGGCAGTCGAAGCGCACCGAGGCCGAGGTGCCGTCCAGGGTGAAGGTCTCGCCGTCCGCCCGCACCAGGTGCACCAGGCTCTGGCCGTAGCCGTCCGCGATCCACAGGTCTCCCGTGTGCGGGCCGTCGGTCACGACCGCCGACGAGGTCGGCTTCCACCGTTCCCCCGCCCCGGCTCGGCCGGGCTCGACGACGCGGTCCACGACGGAGCCGTCGAGGGCCACCCGGATGAGCTGGCCGGCATCGGCGCCCGGCCCCGGATCCGCGATCCAGACCTGGTCGCCGGCCGGATCGCGCAGCACCGAGATCCCGTGCGCGTCCGCGGTGCCCGTCGGCACCCGCGTCGAGTCGCCGGTCGCCTCGTCGAGGATCACGAGAGCGCCGCCGCCCGGCTCGGCGAACACCACCCGGCCATCGCTCAGCACGCCCACGCCGGAGTGCATCCACCGGTCGTCGGAGTCGCCGGTCACGAGCGTGGTCCAGGCGGCCGCGCTCATCGCCAGCCCACGATCACGGCGCCGGCCTCGTAGGTCGCGACCGGGTGGGCGAACGGCATCGGTTCCGTCTGCTCCGCCTCGACGAGGAACAGGCCGGGAAGGCCGGCGAGCATCTGGGTGATGGCCTCGCGGATCTCCAACCGTGCCACCTGCTGCCCCACGCAGCCGTGGATGCCGTGCCCGAAGCCGAGGTGTCCGAAGGCGTCGCGGGTGATGTCGAAACGCTCGGGATTCTCGAAGCGCCGCTCGTCGCGGTTCGCGGCGACCGGCGACACCGAGACCGACTGCCCGGCCCGGATCTGCACGTCGCCGAAGTCGACGTTCTCCGTCGCGGTTCGCGGGAACAGGGTGATGAACATGGCACCGAACCGCATGAACTCCTCGATGGCTCCCGAGATGAGCGACGGGTCGTCCCTCAGCGCCTCGAGCTGATCCGGATGCGACAGGAGCGCCACCGTGCTGGTGGCGATCATGTAGGCCACGGAGTCGCGCCCGGAGCCGAACAGCACCGCGGTCACGCCCTCGACCTCCGGGGTGGTGAGGTCGGACTTCAACAACTCGCTCAGCACGTCCTCGCCCGGCTCGGCGCGCTTCACGTCGAGCACCTCGCGCAGGAAGTCGATCTTCTGCTCCGTCGTCGACTTCTCCACGTAGAGGGCGGAGAACTGTTCGGCGTGGCTCGGCGGAATGCCCAGGACGCGACAGTGCACCGCCGCGGAGATCGGCTGGGCGAAGTGCTTCGTCAGGTCCGCGGGCGAACCCTGCGCGCGCAGATGCTCGAGCTGGCGGGCGACGATCGCCGCCACATCCGCCTGGTAGCCGCGCGCCGACCGAACGGAGAACCGCCCGAGGATGGTCCGTCGAATGCGGGCGTGCTGCGGCGAGTCGAGACCGAGCAGGTTGCCGACCTCCATCGCGGCGAGCGCCCGATCGTCGACGCCCGGGCCGAAGGAGCTGCCGAGCTCCGATTCGCCCGGCATCCGCTGCGGCTGCTGGCTGAAGGTCGGGTCCTCGAGCAGCAGGCGGGCGAGCTCGTGCCTGGTCACGATCAGGCCGTCGTGTCCGTCCGAATAGTGCAGCGGGGTCGCCGCCGCCTCGTCGCGCCAGGCGGCGAGGGTGGGGGAGGGCGCGAGGGGCGTGCCGTCGGTGGGGATGGTTCGCTTCGCGTGAAACGGGCAACCCGCCTCGCTCACGGCCGTCGTCGTCGGGGCAGAGTCGTTCATGAAACGGGTGTTCCTCTCAGAAGGGTGGTGCTTTCGGTCGACCTCTCGAGCATCCGCGCCCGTTCCTGACGGAACTCACGCGGCATGTTCCAGCCGATCAGGCCGGTCGCCTGACCGTCCCTGATCGTGGCGGCGACGAAACGACGGTCGGCGGGGTCTCCCGCGAGGATCGTGAGCGGCGCGCCGGGGTCGAGACGGCCGTGCACCAGGATGCGGTTGCCGAAGAGCTCCGACCAGAAGAAGGGCACGATCGGGGCGCCGACCTCACCCGTGACGATGAGTCGCGCCACAGCGTGGGCCTGCTCGATCGCCGTGGCCTGGTGCTCGACTCGATGCGACTCGCCCGTCGCGGGGTCGAGCCAGCGCGCCACGTCGCCGACCGCATAGACCCCGGGGGCCGCCACGCCGCCGGCATCGCACAGCACGCCGTCGGTGAGATCGATCCCCGTGCCGCTCAACCAGTCGACGGACGGGACGCAGCCGATCGCGGCGACGACCACGTCCGCGGGAACGATGGATCCGTCCGAGAGCCTCAGGGCCGCCACGCGGCTGCGACCGACGACGTCGGTGACGTCGACGCCCATCCGAAGTCGGATGCCGTGCTCCAGCAGCAGCGCCGCGATCATGGGGGAGAGGGGCGTGGCGGTCTGGCCGAACCGTGGCTCGGTGGAGCGGCCGAGGATCGTCACGTCGTGCCCGGCGGCGCGGGCCGAGGCCGCCACCTCGCAGCCGAGCACACCGGCTCCGACCACGACCACCGGTCCGGCTGCCGGCAGGTCATCGCGCAGGCCGATGGCATCGTCGAGGGTGCGCAGGGTGTGCACGCCGGCCACACCCTCGGCCCCCGGCAGGCGTCGTGCCCGCACACCGGTGGCGACGACGAGCCGCTCGTAGGCAAGCGTGTCGCCCTCGACCGTGACGGTGCGCGCGGTGAGATCGGCGGCGGTCGCGCGTCCCTTCACGAGGCGCAGGTCCAGCGCGGCCAACTGTGCCCCATCCCGGAGCATCGCCTGGGCGGCAGTCCACCGGCCGGAGAGCACCTGCTTCGACAGCGGGGGGCGACTGTATGGCGGGTGGTCTTCCTCGCCGACCAGCGTGATCGACCCGGCATACCCCTCGGCGCGGAGGCCCTCCGCCGTCGTCAGCCCGGCGAGTGACGCACCGACGATCATGACTCCCGAGCGCTCGGTCACGATTGCCCGGACTCGGCGATGGCGATCGCCCGAGCGGGGCACAGCGCGGCGGCACGACGGGCCGCCGCCTCCAGCCCCATCTCAGGTTCGCTGTCGAGAAGCATCACGATGCCGTCGTCGTCCTGGTCGAAGAGGTCGCCGGCAACGAGGGCGCACTGTCCGGCGCCGATGCAGACCGACGTGTCGACGGTGATGTTCATGACGATCCTCCTCGTGGCCACCGTCTTCGGTGGGCTCTAAAAGGCTAGGAGCGGCGGCGGTCCAAGACCATGACTGGGCGCTCCAAAGCATGGATGATTCGACCACTCGGTCTCGGGAATTCCCCGTCAAAACAGCAGTTGGTAGGGTGACTAGATGGAGATGGGAGCTTCGGTGGGCGAAAGGGACCGTGACGTCGGCGACGCCGGCGGGCCCGTGCTGGTGGGGGCGAACTGGTATCGATTCCGGGCCGGCGAGCACATCCACCACGACCTCGTCGAGAGTGTGTCGTTCGTCTGGGTCGTGCAGGGTGCCGGTGTCATCACCAGTGCGGGCGAGTCCTTCGCCCTCACCACCAACTCCATCCTGCGACTCCCCTGGCGCCATGACGTGGACTATCGGCCAGACGACCACTCGCCGTTTCACGTCGGCACCATCCACCTCGTTCCATGGCACGACTCCACGGTTCCCGTCGTGCCCCGGGTCGGGGTGCGCTCGGGCGATCCCCTCCTGGGCGCGCCCTGGCGGCGCGGCCCGGAACGGCCCGAGCGCCCCGTGCTCCGGTCGAGCCGCTCCACCACGGCCAGGAGCCTCATCGCCCTCGCTTCCTACGGAGTCGAGCGCTTTCTCGCGGAGAGAACCGACGAGCCGTGCCTGCGCTCCCTCGGCACCCTGATCGCCGACGAGAGCTCGGGCTGGACCGGGAGCGAACCGGTCGCGCGGGGCGTGCCGGCGGTGCTCGAACTAATGATCGACCACATCCTCGCCAACATCGACCGTCATCTGCCGGTCTCCGAGATCGCCGAGGCCGGCAAGTGCAGCCCGACGACCGCGGAGCGCCTGTTCGCGCGCTACACCGGCCTCTCCGTCGTGGCGTGGTCGCGCAGGAGACGCATGCAGGAGGCCGCCCTCCTGCTGCGCACGAGCGGGCTCCGCGTGAACGAGGTCGCCCGGCGGGTCGGCTATGCCGACCCGCTCTACTTCTCCCGCGTGTTCACCTCGGTGCACGACGTTCCCCCGAGTCGGTACGCCTCCGGACAGCTACGCCCCTGACGGCGGCACGGAGTCCACCGTCCAGGAGTGGGCGCCGGAGCCCACCATGATCGGCTCACCCCCCGGCAGAACCACCTCGGCCGTGGCGTTGGCCGGCACCTCCGCCTCCACCACCACGCAGTCGCCCTCACGACGCCAGGCGACGCGGGCCGGACCATACGGGGTATCGAGGCTGGCGGTCGCGTGATCGAGCTCGGCGAGCGGCTGGGGCGCGATGCGGATCACGCGGTAGCCGGGTGCCGCCGGCGCGAGGCCGGCGACCGTGCGATGGAGCCAGTCGGCCACGGCACCCAGCGCGTAGTGGTTGAACGACGTCATCTCTCCCGGGTTGATCGACCCGTCCTCGAGCATGCTGTCCCAGCGCTCCCAGATCGTCGTCGCGCCCATCGTCACCGGGTAGAGCCAGGACGGGTTCTCGGTCTGGGTAAGCAGCCGCCCGGCGGTAGCGAGGTGGCCGGTAGCGGTCAGGGCATCGGCGATCACCGGGGTGCCGACGAAGCCGGTTCCGATGCGATACCCGTTCGCGGTCACCAGTTCTGCGAGCCGTTCCCCCATCCGGGCGCGCTGCGCGCTCGATCCGGACAGCCCGAAGACGATCGCCGTGGCGTACCCGGTCTGCGCGTCTGACACCATCCGTCCGGTCGCGGTCACGTACTCGCTCAGGAACGCCGCGCGCACCTTCTCGGCGAGTGCCGCGTAGTGTTCGGCGTCGGCGTGCCGGCCCAGCGTCTCGGCCGCCCGGGCGGTGAGGTCCACCGACCGGTACAGGTAGGCGCTCGCGACGATGTCCGGGTCGGTCTTGGCCAGGGCCGCGTTGTCCGGCGGCGCGGTGGGATCGAGCCAGTCGCCGAATTGGAACCCGCCCTCCCACAGCATCCGGTCTCCGGCGAGCGCGAGGAGGCAGTCCGCCCATCCGCGCATGCTGTCGAACTGCGCCTCGAGCACGCCGACGTCGCCGAACCGCTCGCGCAGCACGGTCGGCACGACCGTCGCCGCGTCGCCCCAGGCCGCCGCCGGCGTCGCGGCGTCGTGCAGCACATTGGGGATGATGAAGGGCACGATGCCGCCGCCGGCCGCTGTCTGCTCCCCCGCGAGATCGACCGTCCACGAGGTAAGGAACGCGTTCGTGTCGTAGAGGAAGCTGGCCGTGGGAGCGAAGACCTGGAGGTCGCCCGTCCAGCCCAGGCGCTCGTCGCGCTGGGGGCAGTCGGTGGGCAGGTAGAGGAAGTTGCCTCGCATTCCCCAGAGCACGTTCTCGTGCAGTCGGTTGAGCATCTCGTGCGAGCTCTCGAACCATCCGGTGCGCCGCATGTCGCTATGGATCACCACCGCCGTCACGGCGTCGCCGCCGATGGGCTCGGGCAGCCCGGTCACCTGGGCGTAGCGGAACCCGTGGAACGTGAAGGCCGGTTCCCAGACCTCCTCGTCGCCTCCCCGGAGGGTGTACGTGTCGGTGGCCTTGGCGAGGCGAAGCGGTCGAATGCCGAGTTCACCGTGCTCGAGCACCTCGGCGTGGCGCAGCGTCACCACCGTGCCGGCCTCCCCGCGAACGCGGATGCGCAGACGTCCGACGAGGTTCTGACCGAAGTCGAGGATCGGCTGGCCGGATGCCGAGACGAGCTCCTGCTCGACCGCACGTTCCTCGATCGCGCGAACCGCCGGCGAGGTTCTGGCCGTGGGCACCGGCATCGGTTCGGTGTCGACCCGAACCGGCTGCCAGCCGTCGTCGTCGAAACCGGCTTGCGTCCAGCCGCCCGGCTCCCGGCGCGCGTCGTAGGACTCTCCGTCGTAGATGCCGGACGCGACGATGGGCGCGTCCCCGGTCGCCCGCCAGTCCGGCCCGGTCAGGATGGTGTCGGTGGACCCGTCGACGTACTCGATCGCGAGCTGAAGCGCCGCCGCGGGCTGCTCGCCGTAGAACGGCGTCGAGTTCGCGCGGAAGCCGTAGCGCTCGGTGTACCAGGCGCCGGCGATCCGCACGCCGATCGCATTCGGGCCGTCCGCGAGCAGCGCGGTGACGTCGGTGCTCTCGTGGATGAGGCGACGCGGATACGGCGTCCAGCCCGGCTTGAGGATCTGGTCGTCCACCTCCCGGCCGTTGATCTGCACCTGGTACGCACCATGCGCGGTCGCGTACAGCGTCGCCCGCAGGACCGGGGCCGCGATCGCGAACTCGGTGCGGAGCAGGGCGGGCTGGGCGTCGCGTTCCGGCGCCGCCAGGCCCACCATGGGCGCGACCCACTCGCCGTCCGCCAGGAAGGCGGCGACGAACTCGCGCGGCTCGCTCCAGTGAGACACCACCCCGTCGTTCCCGGTGACCCGCACGCGCACGGCGTGCCGGGACCGTGGCGCGATCGGCGCGAACGGCCAGGCGACGAGCACGGAGTCGCGACCGTCGACGGTCGCGAGCTGCTCGCCGTCGAGTTCGATCTCGGCCCCGGCCTGGGTCCACCCGCCGGTGGTCGAGGCGGTGGTCCAGCTCAGACGCGGCGTCGAAACCGCGACGTCGTCGCTGTCCGTTCGCAGCTCGATCGTGATGGACGTGACAGTGGCGGTCATGCTTCTCCTACCTGAATGGTGTCGGCGCTTTCGTACGCGGCGGGCGCGATCTGTACGGCGCGGATGCGCTCGATGTCGAACTTGGGGTGGCGGTCGAAGTCGTAGATTCCGTTCTCCTCCTGGAAGGTGTCGGTGAGCTGCGTGTAGCAGTAGCCGAACATCCCGGCATCGTCGAGCAGCACGCGGGTGAGCCCGGCGAATCTCTCATGCCAGGCCTCGAGACCGTCGACTCGCTGCCCGTAGCCCCACGAGGTGTCGCGGTGGGGATCGTCGGAATTCTCCTGCTCCTCGGCCAGGCGGGCGGCGTTCCACCAGACGCCGCCGTACTCCGAGACGAAGTACGGTTGCGCGGAGTAGCCGTAGGAGATCGGCACCCCGTCGTGGTCGTTCAGGTACGGTCGACCGTCCCGGAGCCCGGACTGCTGGGCGCGGAACGCCTCGGGGTCCTGCTCGTAGGAGTGGGAGTCGTAGACATCCGCTCCCCGCACTCGATGCGAGTAGCCGGAGGCGTCGATCACCGGGCGGGTGGGGTCCGCGGCCTTGGTGGCCAGGTACATGGCCACGGTCAC